>NZ_JAFMOZ010000144.1:0-210262 GCF_019049615.1 Rahnella sp. BCC 1045
ATATATAAATAAATTCAAAGATACTTGATTTATAATGTCGAATTAATATAAAAACATTCCCGATAAAAGGGTGATAAAACATCCGGCGTGTTTTTTTTGAAAAATTAAAATATTGTATTTCTCCGGTAATTGGAAAGAATACTGTTCAGCCCGTAATATTTTAGAAACACCCTTACAGGCGCGGGCGCATGTTTCCACTGAACATACCGCCACGAAACACTTTTGCAGCCGGGTCAGTAGTGAAAAGTACCATATCAGTGGTTTCCATCGCGGTGAGAGTGTGAACTTCGTTGTCTTCGATAAGGATGCTTTCACCCGTACTAAGGGCAGTTTCACCAATTCGGGCCGCGCCCTCAAATACATATAACAGGCGCACTACGCTATCGTTCGGAACCGCCGGTAGCGTCAGCTCACCACCGCCAGCAAGTCGTGTGTCCTGTATCCACGTCTGAGAACGAAAAGTTAACGGCGCATTTTCAGGGCCGGCAATCAGCCGCCAGTTATTGTCACTGTAAGGCGTGCCGAAATCATGAAACTGCACCTGAGGTGTCAGGTTGGTTTCTGAGGGGCGAATGAAAATCTGCAGACATTGCATTGATTCACCTTTTTCACCCAGAATGCGTTCCTCATGCTGGAAGGTATGTCCGGCGTTCATGAGCATCAGTCGGGTATCAGTAATCTCTTCCTCATTACCGACCGTGTCCAGATGCAGCATTCTGCCTTTACGCATGTAAGTGAGAATTTCATCATCCTTATGAGGATGCATTGGAATTACCGTTCCCGCTTTTACGTTCGCCTGGTCAATACGACCAATTGCACCTATACCGCTGTCGTATGAATTCTGCACCATACCCGGCCAGAGGATATCGATGCCGAAACCGCCAGAACCATGTTGATGTTTACTACTGTTTTCAATTTTAAGCATTGTCGTTACTCTCCTGTCCGGGAGGGCAGACTCACACGGAAGGCGTAAAATCGCTTCCGCACGAGCCTGCTGGCTCATTCATTACTGGAAGGACTCCATCAATACCTGGACCAGTTTCTCCCCCTGAGGTGTTGCCCAGCTTCCTGCCAACTCAGCAATCAGCTGGTTGGTTGTGGTGAGCGTAATGCCATTTTTGTCCATGCGGCGCAGCGCAATGTCATCAGCCATTTTGGTTGGCGAGGCACCGGCGTCAGCAACGACCTGCACGTCAAAGCCTGCTGCAACCAGTGTCAGTGCCGGGTATACCGTACAGACGTCATTGGTTACACCCGCAATAATCAGTTTCTTTCTGCCGGTGGCTTTAACCGCGGCGGCAAAGTTCTCATCGTCCATGGCGTTAACGATGCCCAGGCGCTTGATTCGTGCTTCAAACTCTTCCGGCAGAATGGTTTTCAGTTCTTCAACCAGCGGGCCCTGGGCATACTCTTCCATGCTTGAGGTCAGCACCACCGGCATATTCAGAATTGCAGCAGATTTGGCCAGCATCAGCGCATTACGTTTTAACTCTTCAAAAGGCATGGATTTTGCCCAGCCCATAGTGCCGACCTGATGGTCAATTAACAGCATGGCAGCGTTGTCAGCGGTGAATTTTTCAAAGCTCATGATATCTATCCTGTAAGTTATGGTTAAACACCTGATAAATAGAAACTTTTATCAGAATCAAGGCAGGGTTTTATTCATTTCTCCTGCGAATGATTAAAGTATAGCCTGTTACTTTTTGGTATAAATAGCTAATATCAGAATTGAATATTCCATCATTGGCACAATTAACATGGAACTACTTAACCATATGTCTTACTTTGTCGAGGTCGTCAAAGCACACAGTTTTCGTGGTGCTGCTGAGGCGCTCGGCATGCCTAATTCCACGCTGTCCCGTAAAATAAACGAGCTTGAAAAATTTATCGGCCTGAGGCTGTTACACAGGACGACACGTAAGATTGAACTGACCGAAGCCGGTCAGATTTATTACGAACGAAGCCGGCGTATCATTGATGAAGCGCGTCTGGCGCATGAACAGTTGGGTTCTCTCCTGGCTCAGCCACAGGGCATGCTGCGGGTCTCTTTACCGGCCGATTTTGCGGTGATTATTCTTGCTCCCTTTATTAAAGAATTTTCAGACTGTTATCCTGGTATCAGCTTCGATTTCGACTTAACGCCGAGAAACGTTGATTTGGTATCGGAGCCCTATGATCTGGCTGTTCGCATGGGGAGTCTGCCCGATTCCGGACTTATTGCGCGCAAGCTCGGGTCGCTTTCGCGCAGTCTTTACGCGTCCCCCGACTATTTAGTTCAGAATGGCAATCCGGGTAACCCAGATGAGCTGACGGATCATGAATGTATTGGTATGCGGCAGGATAAGCCCGGTTACTGGCACTTACATCGCGAAGAAAGCCGGATTAGCCTTAGAATTTCCGGACGCTTTCAGATGAACAGCATTGGTATGATGCGTCGTTTTGCCTCAATGGGAGCAGGCATCGCGATTTTACCTGACAAAATTGTCGGTGAAGACGTTGCGGACAATAAATTGACCCGGATATTGCCTGAATGGAAGGCGGACGCGGTCACGATTTATGCTCTGACTGAAACACGGCTGCTACCCGCGAAAACTCAGGTGTTTATTGAATTTATGCGTGAGAAACTGAGCGAGGAGGTGGGCTGACACGCCTTGTGTTGCTTCCTGTCATGCTCATCACTGTGACCGGGGGTTGATACTTCCCCCATCGGTCTGCTGGGGTATTTGCGGAGGGGCGGGTATTCATTCGTTTGTGCTGAGACAGACAAACGGCTCAAATCGATTGCAATCATCAGCATGTTTAATATTTTGTTTACTATTAATGCGATGTAGTTTCTTTGGCTCACATATCTTGATTTATTCCGGAGTTATCGGGGAAGATTTTGGTGTTTTACCCTAACGCTCAGCACGCAGTTGTTTGACCCATTTCGTCATCGTGGAAAGGCCAACTTTCATAGCCCTCAGCAGCGTCAAAGACGGTGTAATTTTGGTCGACAACCTACTGAGAGGATGCGCGTTTGAATTCAGGACTAAATTTCTTCTTTTCATTGGAGCACCTGTGTTGTTCTGGGGTGAGCATATCACCTCTGTTCAGGTGGCCAAATTCAGTAAACCACTACAATCCCTTTATCTGCTTCATCGCTGATGAACGACAGGGTGGCCCGCTATTTATATGAAGGAAATAAGATGTTTTTGCCAGATTCAGGTTTTACAAAAACCGCATATCAATCGTCTTCACAAGCATGAATCGACAACTGTTTGTTTCTCTGGACGGGCCTAAGGGAACCGGTAAAACCACTCTGCTGGAAGCCATTACGAAAGTACTCAGGGCAGACAACAAGAAGGTAATCCGACTTTGCGAGAAAAAAAGTGATCCCTTCAGGGGGGAAACAATGGCTATCGTTAACCGGCTCGCAAGAAATCCCTCCCTGGATTTAGAATTGGAGGTTTGTGCGCGCTTTGCGGATAGTCGTGCATGGATTTCCCGGAAAGTGCTGACTAAACAGCCACCGGACAGCATTATCTTGATGGATCGCTGGTACCCGTCGGATGCCGCGTTTCGCAGGATGGTGCCATTCGCAGAGATTTTGCAGCTTAATATTGAACGAAATGTGAGAACGCCAGACCTGCATGTCGGGGTTGTTACTGCGCCGGATATTTCATGGGCGAGAGCCGCGGCGCGGACCCGTGGGCTAAGTAGTACGGTGATTCATAATCTGGAAGAACATGTCGCTTGTACTCAAGCGTTCGAGCGGGAAATGGCTGGTCAGGGCTGGGTTTTATGCCGTAATGAAGGAACGATTGAAGACGCAACGAGGCAGGTGATCGTTGAGATTTACAACGCGCTTGGATGTTCTGCCGGCACCGGTTTGGCGTGCTGATCTTCCGGCGTATGCGCCAGTCATTACGGCAACCTGTTTCCACAAAACCAAAAAGCCCGCTTAAGTTTCCTTAAGCGGGCTTTTCTAAATATGGCTCCTCTGACTGGACTCGAACCAGTGACATACGGATTAACAGTCCGCCGTTCTACCGACTGAACTACAGAGGAATCGTGTGAACGGGGCGCATGTTATCCAGAGGGGCGCAGAGTGTCAACGCTAAAATTACGAAAACCTTCCGACTGCTCAGCAACTAATCAATGCGGCGATAAAACAGGACTTTTCCACTGAAAATCGCCGTGTATCACGCGTGTTAACAATCGCAGCGCTGGCCGCGAAGTTGCCTTGCCAGCGGGTCCTGCTGATAAAAACGGGCAAAATGACCGTATACCAGCGGAAAACGTTCTGAAAGCAGTTCTGGCGCACTAAAAAAGTATTCCGATAATACCGCAAAGCATTCTGCCGGATCGGTCGCGGCGTAGGCATCCATGCTGGCGGCTTCTTCGCCGACGGTGTCGATCTCATCTTGCAGATTTTGCATGGCGGCCTGCAAATCATGTTCCCACGCGACCACTTCCCGCAGCGGGATTGGCGGGATCCCGCTGACTTCGCCGCCGTTGCGCATATCGAGCTTATGCGCCGCTTCGTGGATCACCAGATTGAAACCGGAGTTGTCGAACGAATCTTCGATGTCCTGCCAGTTCAGCACAATCGGACCCTGATCCCAGCTTTGTCCGGCGTGGATTTGCGAACCGGCGTGAACCAGCCCGTTTTCATCCTGCCACGGGGAATCGACGACGAAAGGGGAAGGGTAAAGCAGAATCTCATGAAAACCATCGAGCCACGATGCGCCCAGTTCCATCACCGGAAGGGCAAACAGCAAGGCGATGCGCGCCTGCATCTGTTCTGTCAGTTCGACGCCCTGCAACGGAACCAGCCGCTTTTGCGTCAGCAGCTGACTGGCGACCTGAATTAGCCGCTGTTTCTCCTCCTCGTTTAGGGAAGATAATAGCGGGATATTCAGAGCGTCATTCCACGCGTCCGATTTTTCAATTTTCAGGTCATTCGCTTTCCACGGCCACTTAATCATCATCTTGCTCGCAAAGTGATCATTCGAATTTTCAGCAGAGTTTACTGACTGACTACGTCAATACATGTAACTTCAACAAGTTAGCCGCTCTGCCGGGCTGAGTCTGTGTGGATGTTACACATCGGCGGATTTTTAGCAAAAAGCGCACGCATCTTATAAGACGTAGCTCACGTTATTATTCTAGTCGCAGAATATAAGGCTGTTATCGTTACAGCCATTTTTCCATAAATTCTGTTGCCGGCACCGGCTTTCCGAAAAAATAACCCTGAAAATAGTCGAGATGGAAGGGCGTCAGATAGTCGATCTGCTCCTGAGTCTCGATGCCTTCCGCCACAATAATCAACTGCAAACGCTTCGCCAGATCAATTACGTTATCCACGATATGCCCGGCCAGCGCGTCCGTACCGATGCGGCCAATAAAGCTCTGGTCGATTTTGAGGATATCGATGTGGAATTTTTGCAGGTACGTCAGGCTGGAGTGGCCGGTACCAAAATCGTCCATGGCAATCAGCACGCCCATTCTGCGCAGCGCACTGAACAGACTGTGGGTGATTTCACTCGATTCAATCAGCTCGCGTTCGGTCAGCTCCAGCACCAGGCGGATCGGTTTATCTTTGAACGCATGCAGGAACGCTTTGCAGTCTTCGATCAGCGTCAGGTCTTTGAAATGTCCGGCGCAGATGTTGAAACCGAAATGGAAATCATCCGGCAGTTGCGCGGCAATCGGCCCAAACTGATCGCGCACCTGCGCCATCATCAGGCGGGTCATCGGCACAATCAGCCCGCTCTCTTCGGCTAATGGAATGAAATGATACGGCGGGATCAGGCCCGATTGCGGATGCTGCCAGCGCATCAGCACTTCGCCGCCGGTAAGCCGGTGATTTGTGCCGTCCACCACCGGTTGCAGGAACGGAACAAATTGCTTTTTCGCCAGCGCATCTTTCAGCGTGGAGATCGGGCTACCCACGCGGCCAAGCAACATGTAGGTCATCAACGCGATGAAAATGCTGACCAACGGGAACAACACCAGGCTGACAGCCGCGTAATCAAACACATATCGCCACTGGTCACTGTTACGGATCACCAGCCGCATGTTGTAGGGATAACGCACCGACGCCAGCGCCATTTTTGTTCCATCCGGCCAGCCCTCACCCTGATGAATTTTGCCCTTGCTGTCCATCCACTGATCGCCGACCTGCAGAATCAGGTAAGCGTGCGTGCTGAGCAATTCAAGGATGTTATGCAGGAAATAGCCATCCACGCCAATCAGTATGCCGTTGCCCTTAATATCGCGACGATAAGCAATCAGCGGATGGCCCGGTGTGACAGGATTACCGCTCATGAGGAGTAAGGTTTCGCCTGCGTATTTGTTGGTGGAAACGTAGTCGATCTTTTTACCAAACAGCGAGGTGCAATAAATGGTATCGCCGCGATAAAGGTTGACGGTTCTGACGTTCGGCACGCGTGCGACTTCCCAGCGTAAGGCCTGAATGACGTCCTGATCGCAGTCATGACCGACCAGATGCTGGACGGAATCGGCAGCGGTCGAGGCGTTGTTGAGCGTCATATCCACAAGGCGGACAGATTGCGCCAGACTGGCGGCGGTATCGCGGCGTAATCCCTGTGAGGTTTGCCAGGAAATGGCCAGTACACCCAGTGCAGCCACAATGAAAAATGCCAGAACGGAAAGGCAAATCCGGATATACGGTCGGTTTAACCAGTTTAAGGCCAAAGGGAGTTCCACCAGTGAGCGCCACAGAGAGAAGTTTCGTTAGGTTAATAATAACCTATAAAGACTCAATCCTCTGTGACACCACACTTTTAAGATATTTGCCGCCCTGATAATTAACCTGCATTTGATGTAAATCATGAACGCTTTACTGTTTCCAAATATTAGTGTCTTTCCGAATTGCCAAGAGTATTATCCCGCCGATCACCTTACATTAAGCTATTTAGTGTGGTTAAAGGTGAATTTATCAGATTATTCTAACGGGTATCTTGTCATGTTCAGGAAATTATCTGCCGAGTTTATCGGCACATTTGTTTTGGTATTTGGTGGGTGTGGTAGTGCGATTTTCGCGGCGGGCTTTCCCGGCCTGGGGATTGGCTTTTCAGGCGTGGCGCTGGCATTCGGTCTGACCGTTCTGACCATGGCTTTCGCCGTCGGCCATATTTCCGGCGGTCATTTTAACCCGGCGGTTACGCTCGGATTATTCGCGGGCGGACGCGTTCCTGGCCGCGACGTGATGCCTTACATCATCGCGCAGGTGATTGGCGGGATTGCAGCAGCGGCGGTGTTATACGTTATCGCCAGCG
The DNA here is from genome assembly GCF_019049615.1 of Rahnella sp. BCC 1045. NCBI lineage: Bacteria > Pseudomonadati > Pseudomonadota > Gammaproteobacteria > Enterobacterales > Yersiniaceae > Rahnella > Rahnella sp. BCC 1045. Next base: position 7,284 of record NZ_JAFMOZ010000144.1, read on the forward strand.
GCCATGCTGGTTTTGACGCAATGACCAGCGGCTTTGCTTCCAACGGCTACGGCGAACACTCACCGGACGGCTACAGTCTCGCGGCGGCGATGGTGGCGGAAGGCGTTCTGACGGCTATCTTTCTGATCGTTATCCACGGCGCAACCGACAAACGCGCACCGGCGGGCTTTGCTCCGGTCGCGATTGGTCTTGCGCTGACGCTCATTCACCTGATCAGCATTCCGGTGACCAATACCTCTGTTAACCCGGCGCGCAGTACCGCAGTGGCGATTTTCCAGGGAACCTGGGCGTTGGATCAGCTGTGGATGTTCTGGCTGATGCCCATTGTGGGCGGTGTGACCGGCGGCCTGATTTACCGCTGTATTCTGGCCTCTAAAGACTAAAACCAGTTCGTGCTGTTTCGGTTTTATCGGGTTTTACTGGCGGCTTAAAGTTTGTAGCATAAGGCTTTAAGCCGCCTGTCCGATAAACGACAATAGGACTGAACGATGTTTTCGCGTTTGAAATTGCTCTTTTGCACTGCTGCTTTATCCCTTTGTGTCACCGCGCCCGCTTTTGCGGCCGATGCGCCTTCCTACGGTCCGCAATTACAGGGTTTTGATTACCCTTATCCGATCAAACAATATTCCTTTACCTCGCAGGGTGCGCCGCTGCAAATGGGCTATCTCGACGTCGCGCCGACCGGGCATAAAAATGGCCAGACGGTGGTGCTGATGCATGGCAAGAATTTCTGCGCCGCGACCTGGGGCGATACCATCCGCGCGCTGGCGGTGAAAGGTTACCGCGTGATTGCGCCCGATCAGATTGGGTTCTGTTCCTCCACCAAGCCGGGGCATTATCAGTACAGTTTCCAGCAGCTGGCGAACAATACGCATGACCTGCTGAAAAGCCTCAATATTAAGAAAGCGGTAATTGTCGGGCATTCCACCGGCGGGATGCTGGCGACCCGATACAGCCTGATGTTTGCGCCGGAAGTGTCAAAACTGGTGCTGGTTAACCCGATCGGTCTGGAAGACTGGAAAGCCAAAGGCGTGCCTTACCGCACGGTCGATCAGTGGTATGACCGCGAGCTGAAAACCTCGGCGGACAGCATTAAACAGTACGAGCTGAAAACCTATTATGTGAATAAGTGGAAACCGGAATATGACCGCTGGGTTGATATGCTGGCAGGGTTGAATAACGGGCCGGGGCATAAACTGGTAGCGTGGAACTCGGCGCTGATTTACGACATGATTTTCACGCAGCCGGTGTTTTACGAATTTAAAAATATCCGCGTTCCGACAACCTTAATGATCGGGACGTCCGATACCACGGCGATTGGCAGTGATATCGCGCCGCCTGCGGTAAAAGCGAAAATCGGCAATTACAAAGTGCTGGGTAAACAGGCTGCGAAGCTGATCCCACACGCGAAGCTGATTGAGTTTGCCGGATTAGGGCACGCGCCGCAGATGGAAGAACCGGAGAAATTCAACGCCGCGTTGCTGAAAACGCTGGCGCGCTGATTTAAAGAAACTCAGCAGAAAGAAAAGCCGCAGCACATCACGCGCTGCGGCTTTTTTATTGTGTTAATGACATGAATTAACGCAGGTTATCAGGGAAGTTGGCCGGTAGTTCACTGGCGGCACAGTTGATGACGGTATCGTTATCCGCGCCGCAGTCACGTACAAAAGTGATGGTGGCGAATTCGTCGATCACTTCGGTCGGGTACGCCGGGCCAGCATCGCGGTAAGAATTCATCAGCGGAATATGGTCGTTCTGGAAGCAGACGGTTTTTTCCGGATTGTTCATGATCCAGCGCGGGAAGAAGATGGTGCCGTGGAACACGTTGTCGGCCAGATTCACAATCAGGCTGACGTCGGTGCCGGTCGGTTCAGTCCATGAAATTTTGTAGACGTCGGACGCCACGCGGACGATATAAGCGCGCTGGTCTTTCACCCAACGGTTGCCGACCAGGCCGCTGTGAATACGGTAATCCAGCGTTTCGGCGTTTTTCACATAAATTTCGTAGTTCCAGCCGTTGTCGTAAGTGTAAACAACGTGTTTGCCCACAAAACCGCTCAGGTCATGTTTATCGAAGCTGCTCATCGTAATTCTCCTTAACTCAGTGTTGGGATGAAACGTTTCGTTTCGTTGAGAAGAAGATTACACTTCATAAATCAGATATAAAAACGCTGATTTTCGATGTAAATCATCTGAAAATCAGAACGGTTATGTGCTGAAAAACGCATTCGGCAAGGAAAACTTTATGGCACTTCCGCGTACAACGCTGGAACAATGGGTGGTTTTACAAACGGTTATCGAGCAGGGCAGTTATGCTCAGGCGGCGCAGGTGCTTAACCGCAGCCAGTCATCGGTCAGTTACGCACTGAGTGGTTTGCAGGAACGCCTCGGGCTGTCGTTGCTGGAAATCCACGGACGTAAGGCAGTGCTGACCGAACAGGGGCGCGCGTTGCTGGTTCAGGCCAGCCCGCTGATCACCGCGTTTTTGCAACTGGAGCATCGCGCCGCCGGTTTGAAAGGCGGCGTACGCACGGAACTCAGTCTGGTGGTGGACAGCGTGTTTCCGAAAAATCGCCTGTTTCGTGCGCTGAAAGCGTTCCAGCAGCTTTTTCCCGATACGCGCGTCCATCTGACGGAGATCCTGCGCGGTGAAAACATCGAACAGCTTAACGAGCGGTCGGCGGATTTGTACATCACCACGCTGGCGCCGGAGAATGCAATCCACGGGCGCTTTTTGCTGGATGTCGATTTCGTGCCGGTGGCGAAAAGCGATCATGCGTTGCTACAACTTCCCGTTCCTCTGACGGCGCAGGATCTGGCGCGCTTCCCGCTGATCAGCGTCGCGGACCGGCCTATGCCGCGCACCGATAATCACGCTTCCGGGACGATTGCTAACTGGACATTTACCACCGTTGGCGCAGCGATGGAGGCGATTGCGGTGGGAGTAGGATACGGCTGGCTGCCGCTGGAAAGTGTGCAAAGTGCGCTGGATAGCGGGCAACTGAGTCGTCTGGCGTTATCGGCCAGAACGGTGCGGCAAACGGCGCTGTATATGATGCTGGATAATGAGTCGGAGCGGTTTGATCAGACCGTCAGCGCGCTGGCAAAAAGCATTGTGGCGGAATGTGGTTTGCTGCCCTGAAGCAGGCAGCAAACCCTCAGGTTAAAACGAAAGTCAGGCGTGCGGGGTTTTGCAGGCTGCAAGAATATCCAGCTGCGGGTCACGTTCCGTAGTCTGCACATTCATGACACTGAGCACGGTGTGGAACAGGTTATCCTGCGACACATCGTCTTTCGCCGCATTGGCCTTCAGGCATTGCAGATCGATGCCCTGCGCTTTGGTGTAGCCGTCAGACAGCCAGAAAAGCATCGGAACATGCGTCTGCTGGGCAGGTGCCACGCTGTATGGCGTACCATGCAGATACAGGCCGTTTTCACCCAGCGATTCACCGTGATCGGAAAGATAAATCACCGCCACGTTGTATTTATCCTGATACTGCTTCGCCTTTTCAATCACCTGAGATACCAGATAATCGGTATACAGCAGGGTGTTATCGTAGGTATTCACCAGCTGTTCCTGCGAACAGTTTTCGATATCGCTGCGCTCGCAATCGGGCATGAATTTGCGGAATTCCGGCGGATAGCGTTTGTAATACGTCGGGCCGTGGCTGCCAATCAGGTGCAGCGCAATCAGCGTATTTTTACCGTCCGGACGGATGTCGTCGTCGATATTCTGCATCAGCGCCATGTCGTAACAGGTATCGCCATCGCAATATTTGCCGTCTTTTTTCGTGTCGATAATGACGTTCGGCACGCGGTCACACACGCCTTTACAGCCTTCGTCGTTGTCTTTCCAGAAAACAGAAACCCCGGATTTATGCAGAATATCCAGCAATCCTTCGCTGTTACGCGCACGGTTGGCGTCGTAGTGGGTGCGTTTCATATTCGAGAACATGCACGGAACGGAAATCGCCGTCGCCGTCCCGCAGGACGTCATTTTGTTGAAATACACCACATCAGGGATTGCCTGCGTGTACTGATTGGTCGGTTTGGCGTAACCGTTCGACGACTGATTTTGCGCACGCGCGGTTTCACCCACGACCAGGAAGACCAGATTGGGTTTCTGCCCCGGCTGCTGCACCAGTTTGGCGTCGTTACCCAGCGTCTGGAACGGCACTTTTGGCGTGAAATAACGGTGATTCATGTACTGGAAGGCGCTGTACAGGTAATTCGTCGGCACGATTTCCAGATTCAGCGTGCGGTTGTTACGGCCCACGGAAGCGTAATCTTTGTAGAACACACCGGCTATGGACGCGACCACCAGCAGGGAAATCACCATCGACACCAGACGTACACCCAGACGGCGGAGCAGGGTTTTTTCATAGGTGACGGGGGTTAAAAACAGCAGGATCGCGGGCAGGATGCCGGTGAAGACAAACCACAGCAACACTTTCAAATTCAGGTAAGACGCCGCTTCGGCAGACTGGGTGTCCAGAATGTTTTCGATCATGCCGCGGTCAAACACCACCTGATAGGTCATCATCGCGAAACTGGCCAGCGCACTGACCGGCAGCACAATGATAAAGAAAGGCTTAAGCAGCGGGCGGAAAGTGAATGGCGTGAACACAAAGTTCAGCGCGGCAAAAAGCACCACCGGAATGGTCAGCGCGAACAAAAGATTGCAGGCAGGCAACGCATGAAGAATGCGGTAAAAGTGCAATAAAATCGGCAAATTAACGACAAAAGTAAAATACAGTGTCAACAGTAAAGTCAGCTTGAAATAGCTGATCTTCGGCAATATATAGCGCAATGAAAACTCCCAACATGCTGAGGTCGCGGGCGTTAATGTGATGGAAACATAACGTGCAGAAATGATTTTGCGCGAATCATATAACTGCAAGCTTAAGAAAGCCTTAATGCTGCTGTAACAAAATACTGATCCTTTCCTTACCGTTTACATTTATAGAAAAGGTTCAGAAAATAAATAAAATATAACAGGCTGGGTTAGTGGCCTGAAACCCTTATGCTGTGCGGCATGGCGAAGCATGTGGCGAAAAAATAACCGCTTCGTTTAAACCTTTCTGGGTGCGTTTCCTCCGCTCATTTTGACTTCCCTCCCTGATTAATCCCGACAGGCTTAATTCACTACTGGTAGCGCCTCAGCTATCAGAAGGATGTACGCGTTGATTTCATCTTCGGCCTCCATTGCGGCCAGCAGTATCATTGAACCCGGTGTCGTTATCGGCCCGCAGGTGGTTATCGGGCCTTTCTGCTTTATTTCCGCCGGTGTTCACATCGGTGAAGGGACGCACATTGCCTCCCACGTCGTGATTAACGGCAACACCCGCATCGGGCATAACAACATGATAGGAATGGAATCTTCAATCGGGGAAGTCAGTCAGGATCTGAAATATGCCGGGGAAGCCGCCGGGCTGGAAATCGGCGACGACAACCGGATTGACCGTCACGCAACGATCCACCGCGGCACCGCGCAGGGCGGCGGGTTCACGCGGATTGGTAACCGGAATATTTTCGACGGCGGTGTGCATATCGGGCATGACTGCCAGGTGGGTAACGACACGTTTATCGGCGAAAACAGCGGGCTGGCGGGGCACGTCACGTTGGGCGACGAAGCACGGATCGACGCCATGTGCGCCGTGCATCAGTTCTGTATTGTTGGCGCGGGCGCACGACTTTTGCAAAGTACCTGCGTGGTGCAGGATGTGCCGCCTTACGTGCTGGCCGCTGGCAACCGCGCCGTGCCGCAGGGCATTCATGAACAGGCGGCAGCATATCTCGGCAGCGATGTGATGCAGCAGAAGGTGATCAGGCATTTGTACGATTTGCTGTATCACCAGCAGACGGCGGTCGAAGCGGTGAAGCAGGAGATTGAACGGCTCAGTCAGGAATATCCTTTATTGCGCCATTTTAATGAATTTTTCACCCGTTCAGCGCGCGGTATTATTCGCTGAACGGGTGAAATGAAGGAGTCAGGCTTCGAGTGCTAAAAGCGCAAACGTCGCCAGCCAGTGCTCACCCATATAGGTGCTGTCAAGGTGATCCAGCGCGCTGTGAAGATGCGCTTCTGCGGTCTGACGCAGCAGCGCCGCACGCGGATCGCCTGCCGGTAATGCCGCTGCAAGGGAACGCTGGCACCAGGCGCGGCTGAGGTTCAGCCCGTCAAGATGGCCGATTTTCCCGTCGCTGCGGTCGGTGACCGTGGCCGGTGTGAACAGCGTCGCCGGCTGGCTGTGCGCTAAGTCCGGCAGGAACCGCCCGAACCATGTCACAAACGCATCGCCCGGTAGCACGCGGCGCATCAGTTCTGCTTCCATCAGCGACGGCGAAAGAAACTCATCGCCGCCCGGTTCCCACGCCTGACAATGGACATCTTCCAGATGCCAGCGCAGCGCCGTTTCTTCAATCAGTTCCGCCAGTTTGTGATGCTTCACGCAGCGGGCATAACCGAGCGTCAGTGCCAGCGCAAAGGCCGTATTGAAGTGGCTGCCGACGCGCAGCGGATAGGTGGCTTTCGGCAGGAAATTCGCAAAACTTTTCTCAAAGAACCGGCTCATCGGTGCCAGCGTTTTTGCCCACTGCGCCGCCTGCGGCAACGCCATTTCGTTCAACTGCTGCGTCAGCGCCAGGAACCAGGCCCAGCCGTAAGGCCTTTCAAATCCGGCGTGCTGCGGCTGGCGCAGATAGGCCATCTCGCCGGCTACGTTCTCGTCGGTGAAATGCGCGCTGACCACGGCAATAATCGCACCGGCTTCCGGTAAATCCGGGAAGCGATCCAGCAAACGTAATAACAGCCAGTAGCCGTGGACGCAGGAATGCCAGTCGTAGCTGCCGTAAAAAATCGGGTGCAGCTGGCGTGGCGTCTGCGCATCGGCGGCGCTGCTCATGGCGTGCATCAGTTTATTCGGAAACTCACGCGTCAAATGATTCAGCGCCAGCGAGGCAAAGCGCGACGCCATTTCCGGCGTCAGTGAAGTCGTCATCGTCATCTCATTTCCTTATCAGAAGCGGAACACAAACAGGTACATGAACGCGGTGTTAACCAGCAGCAGTAACACGCCGGTTTTCCACTGCACCTTGATTACGCCGTTTTTATCCTGCAATTCGAGCAACGCCGCAGGCACGATATTGAAGTTGGCCGCCATCGGCGTCATCAGCGTACCGCAGAAGCCGGACAACATGCCGATGGCGCCCATAATGGCCGGATTGCCGCCGAGCTGATTGACGATAAGCGGCAGGCCGATACCGGCAGTCATCACCGGGAATGCCGCAAAGCCGTTGCCCATAATCATCGTGAACAACGCCATGCCGAAGGTATACGCCACTACAATCGCCAGCGGTGAACCGAGCGGAATAATATTTTTGACCAGCTCCGACACCACGCCACCGACGCCTGCCAGCGCAAACAGCGCGCCGAGTGCGGCCAGCATCTGCGGCAGAATGGCTGCCCAGCCGACGGTATCCATCGTCTGACCGCCCGCTTTAATGGCTTTTACCGGCGAATCACGCAGCATCACCAGCGCGACGATAAACGCCACCAGCGTGCCGATCACCAGCGAAATCAGCGTGACGTTTTTGGCTTCCACCAGCGGCGTGTATTTCAGCGTCAGCGTGCCAATCAGCGTCACAATCGGAATGAGCAGGGCAGGGACAAACAGCTTATTGCCGAAACGCTTCGCACCGGCTTCGCGTTTTTCCACCAGCTGTGGCTGTTCGCTGTCAGATTTACCTTTGCCGAGCTTGCCAGTTCCGGCAATGACCGCCAGCAAAATGGCCATGCAGCCGGTGACGAAATGCGGTAACTCGCCGCCAAACAGGAAAGTGATGCCGTAAACGCCCCAGAACAGCGCGTTGACATAACGGCGTGCATTGCTTTTATCGCGCAGGTTAAAGAAGGCGTAAGCGCAGAACATCAGCCCGGCAAGGATGTACACGGTTTGCAAAGTGATCATTTCGCGGCACTCCCGTGTTGGGTATCAAAGCGTTTTGCCAGCGAGCGGTCGAGCAGCCAGAGCCGGATAAAGTGGATAATCAGCGCCGCAATGGCGGTTGGGATCGCCCACACGGAAAGGTGCAGGGGTTCGACGTTAATGCCGTACTGATCCAGAAAACCTTTAATCAGCAGGATGGACTGCACGGCGATAAAGATATCCTCGCCAAAAAACACCGCGACGTTGTCAGCAGCGGCAGCGTGCGCGCGGATCTTCTGACGCACGTCGTTAGGCAAATCGCCGTATTTGGTGGTAGCGGCGGCTTCGGCCATCGGCGCAATCAGCGGACGCACCATCTGCGCGTGTCCGCCCAGAGAGTTCAGCCCCAGCGCGGCGGTCATCTGGCGCAGGAAAAAGTACAACATCAGCACGCGGCCGGTGGTCGCCGCATGCACTTTGGAAATCAGGTGTCTGGCCTGTTCTTTCAGCCCGCTGCGTTCGAGCAGGGCGATGACCGGCAATGTCAGCCAGATCAGGCCCATGTAGCGGTTATCGGTGAACGCTTTTCCGAAAGCACTGATAATCTCGACGGTTTGCATACCGCCCGCCAGGCCGGTGGAAATACCCGCCACGGTGACCACTAATAATGGATTGAACCGCAGCGCAAAACCCAGCACGACGATCGGAATGCCAATTAAAACCCACATGATTTGTCCCTCAATAATGTTGTGTTTGCTTTATTTTTTTGGTGAATATCGGCGTTAAAAATACGCAGGTAATTACTGCGTGTAATAAGTTAGTGCTAATTAGCATAAAAATGCGTGAGGCGGAAAGTAACAAGCGTTAACTGTGAACGCAAGATGCAAAGCAAAAGGGCGTCATAGGAAATTATTCTATTATTCAGAGGCCTTGTTATCGGACAAAATAAACCACTGGCGGGTGATTTATTTCCGGAGAATCTGACGGGGCGTGGCGGGGAACATCAGAATAATTAACCCGGCAATTTGGCCGGGTATAATGAAAACAAACGACAGAAAGCGGGTAAGCAGGAGGAGGAATAAACCGGGTTTATTCGTCGTCTTCGTCACCGTAATATTTGACGCCGAGTTTGATCAGCCCGCGCCCCTGGGATTTTCGGTGTAAGTTGCTGTCGCGCAGAGAGTAAACGCAGCCGCAATATTCCTGCTGGTAAAAACGTTCACGTTTGCTGATTTCAATCATGCGCGAGGAACCGCCTTTTTTACGCCAGTTGTAATCCCAGTAAACCATGCCCGGATAAGGCGCGACGGCGCGCTCGCCGCTGCCGGTAATTTGTTTCATGTCCTTCCAGCGTGAAATACCCAGACAACTGGTCATTGCGCTAAAGCCATGTTCCCAGGCGTACAACGCCGTGCGTTCAAAACGCATATCGAAACACATTGTGCAGCGCACGCCGCGTTCAGGTTCATTTTCCATGCCTTTTGCGCGCGCAAACCAATTATCCGTGTCGTAATCGGCATCGATAAACGGAATGCCGTGCTGCTCTGCAAACCGCATATTTTCTTCTTTGCGCAGCAGATATTCTTTTTGCGGGTGAATATTTGGATTGTAGAAGAAAATCGTGTAGTCGATCCCCGACGCCTGAATGGCTTCCATCACTTCTCCCGAACACGGCGCACAGCAGGAGTGCAGCAATAACTTATCGTGACCTTTGGGAAGTTCGAGTTTTTCACGGAGTAATTCAGACATACTGTTCACCAGATTCTAAGATTTTCTTTATGTAATGTTCATCGGGGATAATAGAAGATCCTGCCGGACTGTCAAAAATTAGTTAACTGTTTAAGTTTGTGGCGGATTGTGCTCTGCCGTTCGGTGCTATGATGTGATTCATCAGGGTTATGACCGGTACTCAAAGGATTAAGGATGCAGGCAATGCAAATAGTGAGATCGAATCAGATTCGCTGGCTCAGTGTATTCATTGTGATGGGCGGGCTCTTGTTGGTTCTTCCTCTTCATTTACTGGCATGTTTTATTGCCGGTTTTTTGGTGTATGAACTGGTCAACGGACTGACGCCTTATTTTCAGAAAATCATCAGCGGCGAAAGGGCGCGCTGGGTGGTGGTGGCTTTTATCAGCACGGTGGTGGTGAGTTTCCTGACTATTGCCGTTGCCGGACTGGCCGATTTCCTGATGGAGGATATGAAGAATCCGGTGGCGTTTAACGCGATGGTGTCGCGTCTGCTGACGGATGCGCAAAGCCGCTTGTCGCCGGTACTCCTGCATTACCTTCCGGCCAATATCGAAGAGTTGCAGCGCAGTTTCCTGCAATGGCTGCGTGAACATATCGTGATGATCCAGACCTTCGGTAAAAACGCCGCGCACGTTTTCGTTACCATGCTCATCGGGATGATCCTTGGCGCGATTATTTCACTTCAGCATCACACGCAGGGCGAGCACCACGCGCCGCTGAAAAAAGAGCTGCTTCAGCGCGTACGTTTACTGAGTGACGCTTTCCGAAATGTGGTGTTTGCGCAGTTCCAGATTTCCCTGATTAATACCGTGCTTTCCGCCATTTTCCTGTTCGGGATTTTGCCGCTGTTCGGTATTCATCTGCCGCTGGCGAAAACGCTGGTCGTCGTGACGTTTGTCTGTGGTCTGCTGCCGGTGGTGGGGAACCTGATTTCGAATACGCTGATTTTTATCGTCGGGCTTTCGCTGTCACTGTGGGTCGGTGCGCTGGTGCTGGCGTATCTCATCATTATTCATAAAGTGGAATACTTCCTGAATGCGCGGATTGTCGGCGGCCGTATAAAGGCGAAATCCTGGGAAGTGTTGCTGGCGATGCTGGTGTTCGAAGCCGCATTTGGCATTCCCGGTGTGGTCGCTGCACCTATCTATTACGCGTATCTGAAAAGCGAACTGAAGGACGCGGGCCTGATCTGAGTTTGCGCTAACGTGGCGCCGTACTCTCACGGTGTCACGGTTTATCCTTTCTTTGTCATCTCATTGCAACATTCTCTCCCATTCGCCAAAAATCCTGAAAAAAACAGATTCAGGCAAGTAATGGCGAGAATCGTTATACCCGTCTGTCATCGTAAAGGGGCATACTTTCGCGATGCCAGTTTCTGCTGGCATGCTGTATTCCGTTAGCCTATCAGGAGAAAAAAATGACTCTTAACGTTCGTGGTTTCGCTGCACTTTCAGCGGATGCGCCTCTTGCGCCTCATAATTTTGTTCGCCGTGACCCGCGTGATACCGACGTTGTTGTCGACATTCTGTATTGCGGCGTTTGCCACTCAGATATCCATCAGGCCCGTAATGAATGGCATCAAAGCATTTATCCGATGGTTCCGGGGCACGAAATTATCGGCCGCGTGAAGCAGGTTGGTGCGAAAGTCACCGGCTTCAAAGTGGGTGATACCGTCGGTGTAGGCTGTATGGTCGATTCTTGTCAGCACTGTGAATCCTGCGCGGAAAGCCTGGAACAGTACTGTGAAGAAGGCGCGACCATGACCTATAACAGCCATGATCGTCATGACAACATGATGACCTACGGCGGTTATTCCGAACAAATCGTTGTTTCAGAAAAATTCGTTCTGCGTGTTTCTGAAAAACTGGACATCAAATCTGCCGCACCGCTGCTGTGCGCCGGTATCACCACGTACTCTCCGCTGATGCACTGGAAAGTCGGTAAAGGCCACAAAGTCGCGGTCGTTGGTCTGGGCGGTCTGGGCCACATGGGGCTGAAATTTGCCAAAGCGCTGGGCGCAGATGTCACCCTGTTCACGCGTTCTAAAGGTAAAGAGCAGGAAGCGTACCGTCTGGGCGCAGACCACGTTGTGCTGTCTACCGATGAAGAACAAATGGCTGCGGTGAAAAGCCACTTTGACTTCATTCTTGATACCGTGCCGAATCCACATGACCTGAACCCGTATCTGGATACGCTGAAACGTGACGGTACGCATATTCTGGTGGGCCTGATTGAGCCAATCGAACCTGCGCTGCACAGCGGTAAACTGGTCATGGGCCGCAAAACGGTTGCCGGATCTCTGATTGGCGGCATTGCAGAAACTCAGGAAATGCTGGATTTTTGTGCTGAACACGACATTTCTTGTGATGTTGAAATGATCGACATGCAGGACATCAATGGCGCTTACGAACGTATGCTGAAAAGCGACGTGAAATACCGCTTTGTTGTCGACATGGCCTCACTGAAAAACGCCGGATAATCAGCCATCTGATTAAATAGCGACCTGATGCGCCTTTCCCGGTGTTCATTGTGAACGGCAGGGCGGGCGCATTGTGACGAAATTTACTCTTTACGCATTTCTGTGGCTTCTCGGCTTGTAAGCGCGGTGGTATCCTGCTGCCTTTCGCCGGGCGAAGGAAAACCAGTGGCTAAGAGTTTTGATGAACTCATCAGAGACATGGATCTGATGATTGAACATGTGGACAGGCTGAAAAACTTGCCACCACGGGCAGCTCAACCAACAGCTGCTGACAAACCTGCGTACGACTCTTTCGGTGAAATTTTCGCCCTGAAAGCCGTGATGCGGGCTTTTATCTCTTCAGTCGACACCATTGTTAAAGTGCAGATTGCGAAGAAAGTTGAGCAGGATATCGGCCATCTGGAGAGCACGGTGCGGTCCATTGGCGGCGGCAGCGCTGACGCCGAAGACGTCGCGCAGATTACGGCTTACGTCCGCAATGCTGTCTCTGAGCTGATGGATTAATATTCCACCAGCACATCACGTTTCAACAAACGCCGGTCACACCACGTCTTACAAGACATTGTGTGACCGGCGTTTTTTTTGGCGTCAGCTACGATAGGCGGCGCGGCAAAAAGCGTTTATTCTTCAGGATATCTTTATTGCGGGTGTTGACTATGTCACAGGACTTTCGTTTTCTGGCTTCCCCACGGCGCAGATGTTACGCGCTTTTATTTGAGCACCGCACACGCAGTGGCCGCCGGATGGAGACGTTCTGGATTGTGGCGTCGCTGCTCAGCGTGTTTATTCTTTTCTTCGAATCCAGCGCCACCGATTTATTCCCCGATACGCCGGATATTCTCTGGCGGTTCGGTCTGGCCGAAGCGGCCTTTACTGCGCTGTTTACCGTGGAATACCTACTGCGGGTGTTTTCATCCCCGCGCAAAACGCGTTATCCGCTGAGCTTTTTCGGCATTATCGATCTGCTGACCATCTTGCCGATGTACATCATCTGGCTGATCCCGTCCTTTGGCACTGCCACGGATCTGATTGTGCTGATACGGTTGCTGAGGATTCTACGCGTTCTGCGGGTGCTGAAACTGCTGCGATATATGAGCGACGCCGGGATTTTGTGGCGCAGCCTGATGCGGGCGAAACGCAAACTGGGCATCTTTTTTGGCTTTGTGGCGATCATCTTGTGTTTATTTGGCGGGCTGATGTTTGCCGCAGAAGGCGGGAAGGACGGATTTACCTCGCTCGGCGCGTCCGTTTACTGGGCGGTAGTGACGCTGACCACGGTGGGATATGGCGATATTACGCCGCATACGGCGATCGGCAGAATGCTGGCGTCTGTACTCATCCTGCTGGGCTATTCCATTATTGCCGTGCCGACCGGGATTTTAACGGCTTATATGTCACAAGAGTTGGATAAAGGGCGTGCCGCCCGTTCTTGTCAGACTTGTCTGCATTCCGGCCATGAAATTGACGCGAAATTTTGTGCGCACTGTGGCGCGGTTCTGTCCTTGGAAACTTCTCAACCTATTGAAAAATAGCCCGTTAATTGTACGCAAATTGTACTACATGGTACATAAACTGGCTAATTTCGGACTTTACTCGCGCATTGCATTAAAAAGAGTTGCTATTAAAGGGCAGTCATGAGTAAATACATACCGGCCTGTGGTACAGACCTATTTATGCACGACATCCTGAGTAAAGTTGTTCCAATTTAAAGCGTTATCCATGATAACCCTGCTCTGACGAATTTCCTTCTTAGTGCCTCCATAAGTAACGACTGAAATCCGGCTATAACATGCCCATGGTGGCGAAATTTATTTTTAAAAGGTAATTCCTATGTCAATGATGAAAGGTCAGGTTAAGTGGTTTAACGAGTCTAAAGGCTTTGGCTTCATCACTCCTGCTGACGGCAGCAAAGATGTGTTCGTACACTTCTCCGCTATCCAGGATCAAGGTTTCAAGACCCTGGCTGAAGGCCAGAACGTACAGTTCACTATCGAGAACGGTGCTAAAGGTCCGTCTGCGGCTAACGTTACCGCTATCTAATCTTGCTTTCTCGCTGTTTCAGCGATAATTGCAAAGATGACAAAAACCCGCATGCGCGGGTTTTTTTACGTCTGTTGTTTGTGAAAGGTTGTTTGTGAATAGCTATAGTTTGTGAATATCCGTTCTGAAGCCCGCCATAACTCCCCGCATCATCCCCATCTCGATAAAATTCCCTGAATGGCAGGCAAAAAAATGCCCGCATAGAGGCGGGCAAAAATATTTCTTATGACATTCATTATGTACTCCCTCGGGGGTGAGCACGCAGGCAGTATAAAAGAAGTGAAAGTCAGGATTCTGGCATCAAAATGTTAAGAAAATGCAAATTAGTAACGCAGGGTCATTTTCTGATTTTCAGCCCGACTTTCAGCTTGCGCGGTGCCTTTGTGGGGCGGTCTGTACTACAATAAAGATAATTGAAAACCATGGGATAACCTGATGAAAGTTAATGATCTTGTGACAGTGAAAACCGACGGCGGCCCGCGTCGTGAAGGTAAAGTGTTAGCCGTAGAGGAATTTTACGAAGGCGTCATGTATCTGGTGTCGCTGGAAGATTATCCGGCAGGGATATGGTTCTACAATGAAGGCGATACCAAAGACGGCACGTTCGTTGAACCGCGCGAAGGTTCTGAGTAAATCGCATACCCGCACAAATCCTGAATAAAAAAATACCGGTAGTCAATGTACCGGTATTTTTTTGTCTTCAAACCGGGTTAACCGGCGTGATAACACATCAGAACGTTTCCCAGTTTGGCTCTTCGTTCACATTTTTAGACGCGCGGGCAGAAGGGGATGTGAGTGCGCGCGTGGGTGGCTGGCGCTTTGCAGAAGAATTTTGTGCATGCGCGTCGAGGCGGAACACTGCAACAGCCTGCGTCAGACGTGCGGCCTGTTCTTCCAGTGAGGCCGCGGCAGCCGAGGCTTCCTGCACCAGCGAGGCGTTCTGCTGGGTCACGCCGTCCATTTCTGAAACTGCCTGGCTTACCTGGCTGATCCCGCGGCTTTGTTCATCAGACGCCGATGCAATTTCGCCCATAATATCTGTCACATGGCTAACGGCTGTCACGATTTCTGACATCGTATCCCCGGCGTCGCCCACCAGAATGCAGCCTTCACCGACGTAATCTACCGATTCTTCAATCAGCACTTCGATTTCTTTGGCGGCCTGTGCGCTGCGCTGCGCGAGATTGCGCACTTCGCTGGCGACGACGGCAAACCCGCGGCCCTGTTCGCCCGCACGGGCGGCTTCGACGGCGGCGTTAAGCGCCAAAATGTTGGTCTGGAACGCAATGCTGTTGATGACGTTGGTAATTTCAGCGATTTTAGACGAGCTGCGCGAAATTTTATCCATAGTCGTCACCACGTCTGCCACAATATCGCCGCCTTTCTGCGCTTTGTTCGATGCATCCGCCGCCAGTTTGCTGGCGTGATGGGCGTTCTCGGAGTTCTGTTTTACCGTTGCGGTCAGTTGTTCCATGCTGGCAGCGGTTTCTTCCAGCGCGGCGGCCTGCTGTTCGGTACGGGAAGAAAGATCGGTATTGCCCGACGCAATTTCCGTAGAACCCTGATAAATCGACACCGCGCCTTCGCGCACGGTTCTGACCGTTGAAGACAGCGAGCTTTGCATCTGCTCGACATTACTGCTCAGCACGCCAATTTCATTGCGGCCATAGCTTTCTGCCGGTTGGGTCAGATCGCCTTCAGAGATTTTCTGAATACGCGTCACCAGACGGTTCAGCGGATTGATAATGACTTTGCGCATCACCAGATAAGTGATGAACGTCAGCACCAGCGCAATCACAAACCCTCCGCTCATCAGCATATAGCCGAGTACCGCATTGCGCTGCGCCTTGTCATTAATCGCATTAGCCGTTTCGGTACGGTACGCAATCGCCGCCAGCAGCGGAACGTTGTTGGCCAGATCCAGCCCGCGTACGGTTTCCGCTTCCTGTGAAATCACTTCTTCGAAATGCGCCTGCTGCGCGGATTCCAGCATCGGCGCCATGCCTTTGGTCAGATAGGCGGTGTAGGCTTTTTTCAGTGGTTCATCCAGCGCCAGATCTTTGTCTGTTTTATTCGGGCGGTTGATATAACTGTCAAAACTCGACTGCGATTGTTTAATCCGGCTGGCCGCATCCGTCAGGTTTTGTTTGAAGACGTCCTGATCGCCGATCCGCGCCGCGGCTGCCGCCTGAATCAGCAACAGTCTTGCGGTGCGTAAATGATTAGAACTGTTCGACAGCGCCAGACGGATCTGCAATTCCTGCGTGGCATTCGCCAGCGCTGCATTACTCTGTTTTAAAAAGAAACTGGATGACCCGATGGACAGGGCGAACAGAAAGAGGATCCCGGTGAGAATCAGACTAATCAGGGTGATAAGTCGGATATTACTGATAAAAGAGGTGCGCGTTGTAGAGAATGTAGGAGTATCCATTTTATTTTGTTCCGCTCAATTGATCCTGCATACCGCCTGTTCCCGGCGGTGATAAACAGCGATAAAGGCATTGCCAGCGGGGCAAGTCCGGCCGTGACGAAAAGAAAACGCCATATAAAGGACATCGGCATTTCGCCGCAGGGATTCAATTTATATATGAGAGCTGGATCGCATTTTAGGGTTTATGTGGGGCGCTACAGGCGAAGCGCGCGCTCAGCCTGTAGCGAAAACCAGAGGTGGGAATATCAAATCGCGTAGATGCCGTTATTGAGCTGGTCGCACAAACGGACGACGTGATAAATAATGTGTTTGTTCGGTGATTTAATCTTCCTTTTAATATTTCCTTTGTATGAAGACACCGTTTTGGTTTTGATTTGTAGTTTATCGGATATTTCAATGGTCCCGTCGCCTGACATCCACATTTTCAACATTGCGGATTCAGAGCGGCTGAGCATGACCGGCCGGATATCCAGCACGGCACAGCTGGCCGGGTTTTGCGCCTGAGGCAGTGACGGGTGATTTAACAGCTGTTTGAGCGTTTCCGCCTTAATGGATTTCGAGGTGATAATGACGTTCTTACGAACGAAAATATATTCTTCAAAATGAATACGCGTGCGTGACATAAAGATAAAAAACAACGTATCAGGGTATTCGGCGATCAGTGCACCCAGCCGTTCTTTGCTGTCCGGATGCGAAGACATGCAATCCTCATTAATGAATACCACGGAGGGATTGAGTTTTGCACATCCCGCCTGAAGCTGATCGAAGCGATCAACGTCAGTGATCTCCCGTTCGCTGGTGAGAAATTGTTGCAGGCCGAGTCGGGTATACCGGCATGGATCCAAGATTATCGTTTGCATAGTAAGTCCTCATAGGACGTCCTTGTTCTGCATAATGATTGGACGCGATAGGGTCAGCACAAATTTTTCATACAGCGTGCTGAATCTACTTTTTGCATGAAAAACGTCAGTGTGGAAGTCTTATTTTTTGAGGACTAACGGGGAGATGCGCTTAGATTAATTTGATTTATGTCACGTTTGATTTTGATACTGAACAAAATTTTAACGCAAATTAAGACTATTCCTAATGGATGTAATGACATACAAGAAGTGTTTGTTTACAGGGGTGTTACCGTAACACGAGGGAACTGTTCGCAGTAAAATGATGAGGCACATTATCCTTTAAAATAATTCACGAATGAAAAATGGCAACAAAACCAGACGCAGCGTGTAAACACTGCGTCTGAAAACTCACCAGTAGGATTGCCAGCACTGCGTCAGGCGTGTCAGCGCCTCAACGTAAAAGTAATCTCCCCAGCTGCAACATTCATCCACGCCTTTTCTGCTGCCCATATGATAGACAGAATGCTTAAGCAATCCGTCACAATCTTCCTGATCCCCCGCCAGATAACGCTCTGTCAGCGAATCCATGATGCGCAGCGCCATCTCTTCATAATGAGCGCGCTTATCGTCGGTGGCGGGCAGGGCGATGGCCAGTTCCAGCAATCCGCAAACCGCAATCGCCGCCGCCGAACTGTCACGCACCGCATCGGTGCCGAGCAACGCCAGATCCCAGTGACACACATCGTCTTCCGGTAAGCGATTGAGGAAGTAATGCGCGAGACGGCGTGACAGCTCGACCTGCTCCGCATCGCCGGTGTAACGGTAGCTGAGCAGGAATCCGTAAATCCCCCACGCCTGACCGCGCGACCAGCAGGAATCGTCGGAATAACCCTGATGTGTATTGCCGAAACGCGGCTCGCCGGTCACCGTGTCCATGTAAAACGTGTGATACGTCGAGGCATCCGGGCGAACGATATACTTTGCCGCCTGTTCCGCATGCGCCCGCGCGGCCTCGGCAAAGCGTGGTTCGCCGGTTTGTTCACTGGCCCAGTACAGCAGCGGCAGATTCATATTGCAGTCAATAATCATGCGCCCGGCCTGTTCCGGATCGTTCAAATCTCCCCAGGCCTGAATGATTTTGGCTCTTGTGTTGAAACGCTCCATCAGCGCTTCGGCGGCCAGCAGCGCAAAACCGCGCGCCTGACGGTTACCGGTCAGCTTAAAGGCGCTCACGCACGAGAGGCTGTAAAGAAAACCGAGATCGTGCGTCGCGGTATCAATCAGGTTGGCGATACGGTTGCCGAAAGAGGTCACCTGTTTTTCGGCCGCTGAACGATAACGGTCATCGCCGGTCATTTCCCACGCCAGCCACAGCTGTCCGGTCCAGAAACTGGTGGTCCATTCCACATTGCCGGTCAGCGGATAATGACCTTTCTCGCAGTTTTCCGCCGGGAATTTATCGCCGAATTTAGCCAGATTGCGCGAGATTTTGCTCAGCACAGTCTCGCGGGCGCGCTGCATTTTTTGCGCGAAAGCAATCCGGTCCAGCTGGTTAAGTTCTACAGGGCGTAACTTTTCATTAGCGATGTTCAGTGTCATCAGTTCTTCCTTTTTAATGTGTTCAGCGTTTTAACGGTGCCAGTTCAGGGCTGTTTTCACGTGTTTCAGCGGGGGCCGGTGAGCCGTTACGCAGGCTCTGGCAGGCGGATAACGTAAAGGCGGAGATCAGCGTAAAGCACAGCGCAATACCGCCCATAAACAGATAAGTGTGTTCAAATCCGATGCGGTCGTAGAAATATCCTGCAGGCGGGGCGACGACGATGGAACCGACGTAAATCATCGCCTGGTAGCCGAGCAGGTACATGGTGGCGTTCACGCGTTTGCTGAAATGCTCTGCGATGTATTTGAACACCGACACCAGCAGCAGCGCGATTTCCAGCCCGTAGAAGGGTTTGATAATGGAAATCAGCAGCGGATCGCTGGTCAGCCCGGACGCAAGCAGGCGCAGCCCGACAAGTCCGCCGACCAGCAGCAGGCTCTTTTTGGCACCGAAATAGTTCACCAGTAACGGGATCACCATCATCATCAGAAACTCAAGACCGGACTGCACGGTGCTCAGATAGCCGTACCACGCATTGCCTTGCTCTTTGGTATCGAAGAAGGTGACGAAGTAGCGCGAGAACTGCTGTTCGGCGACAAACATCATCCACGCGACACCGGCGACATACAGCGAGAACATCCAGAACTTGCGGTTTTTAAGCAGTAAAATCACATCGCTGAACATTATTTTTTGCTGGGAAATCACATCGTTGTCTTTGAGTTCTTCATCACCAATTTTCAGTGACAGCAGCACCGCCAGCATCACGAGCGATGTCGCGCTGCTCAGGCCAAAATTCCAGGCCGGGGACAAATTAAACAGCACGCCGGAAAAAGATGCAGCCAGCGCCCAGCCAAGTGAGCCCCACATACGTACCTGGCCGAATTCCATGTGATACAGGCGGCTGAAGCGGTCGGCGTAGGATTCCGACGCCGCCACACCGGCGTACCAGCCGAGGCTCAGATACAGCGCGCCGACAATAATCCCGGTCATCAGATGGCTGTCGAGCAGCGGCTGATACACGAAGATAAAGAAGGGCGCCATCAGGGCCGAGATCAGCACAACAAAATAGAGCAGGGATTTGCTCATGCCGATCTTATCCATGATGTAGCCGTAGACCGGTTTCATGATCACCGCGAACACGCCGTTGACCGCGAAGACCGTGCCGATGGTGACGCTGTCCAGCCCGGCTTTCTGACCGAGCCACAAGGCGTATAGACCGAAGCTGGAAGACCAGGTGAAGAAGTAGAGAAATAAAAAGCCACTCATTTTGTAATACGCCGGTTTACTGGCGGTTTTTATCGCTTTCATAATGACTCCTGAAGACTGAACTGGCAGCCCTGACGGTATAGCGCGGTGGCTCTTAACGCAGCGTGATTTGCCCGCTGTGCCCCTGATAGTGCCAGCGTAATTGCTGCCCCTCGCGGATCACTTCCGGTACACCTTGCGCGCAGATATCCTGTGTGGCGGAGGCACAAACGGCGGTGATCAGCCAGTGTGAACCGGCGGGAAGTGCGCCGGTCAGCACCGGAACGGAGGCAGTTTCGGCAAACATAATGCTGCTGTTCGGCGGAGTGATAACGGTGGCGGCGTCGCGCGGTGTGGCCTCGTCGAGACACACAATCCGGCTGACGCCGTTGCGTGCGCTGACGGTGACGGCACGTTGGTCCGCTGTCATCTCTGTGCGCGTTGCCGTTTCCTGAATCACCGCGAAACCGCCTTCCGCCGAGGTCAGTGGCCGCCGGTTTTCGATATGGTGAACGCGCAGATGCCAGTCGCCGCAGGGGATCAGCCAGGTGCACACCGTGACGTCGTGCCACGGCAGCCAGCGGGAATAAATCATCGATTCTGTGATGTGTGTTTCTGCGCAGTCGCGGCGTCCGCGGTAATAACCGTCGTCTTCCGAGAACATCAGCATCGAATCACAACCGGCGTGATTCAGCCCGTAGCGGCCACGGTCGAGGGTGAAACCAAACTGGCTGGAGTAGGCGAACTTTGTGTATTTGGCTTCGGTATTAACGAAATTATTCAGTTCGATTTGCCCGGACGTGAGCATCACCACGTGCTGGCCCTGTGCGTCGCGCGTCAGGATCTGGCTGGCGTG
Source organism: Rahnella sp. BCC 1045 (assembly GCF_019049615.1). Lineage (NCBI taxonomy): Bacteria > Pseudomonadati > Pseudomonadota > Gammaproteobacteria > Enterobacterales > Yersiniaceae > Rahnella > Rahnella sp. BCC 1045. The sequence goes on from NZ_JAFMOZ010000144.1 coordinate 28,455, forward strand.
CGCAATACAGTGTGTGGCCGGAATGTCGGGCAGCGGCGCTTCTTCTGCCTGCCAGAATGCATCGTCCTGCGGCAAGGCCAGTACCAGAAACAGTTTGCAGGCCCAGTAGGGGGAACCCGGCGCGTTATAGTCTTCGGCCATCACCAGATTTGGCGTGTGATAGCCAATGCTCAGCACGCCGTCACGGTCAAAAATAGGCTCTTTCAGCCAGTGCCGCAGATGGCGCAAAATCACCCCTTTCACGATGCCCGGTGTGAACACGTCCAGTTTGCTGTAGGCGGCAGCGCTCCAGAAAGCGGCTTCGGCAAACCGATAAGTCAGGCTGCGGCCAAACGGCACGGCGGCACCGCTGGCGGAAAACATCGTGATGAAATCCTGAGCAAATTGCCGTGCGCGTTCCCTGAGCACGGCGGCGCGCGGGGCATCCACGTCGGCCATATTCTGTGCGTAAATCAGACCGTAATAATGAAAGGCCATCGAAATATAGTAATCACGCGGGCGTCCCGGTCCGTCGGAATACCATCCGTCGCCGAGGTAATAGGTTTCCATCAGCGCAAAACGTGCAGCCACGGCGGATTTATCCCACGGCATTCCGGCCTGCCTGAAGCCCATCTGCACCATGATCGGGAAAAAATTCCAGTTGTTATTAGGAATAACGGCGTCGCGTCCCTGATTCAGCCAGTCAGCCAGATTTTGCTGTTCCTGCGCAGAGAAATGGGTCAGCAGGCGCTTATCCATCAGGGCCAGCCCGACGCCAAACGCCGCCATTTCTACGCAACGCTGGTCGCAATCGCGGATTTCTCCCCAGTATTGCGGATGCTGCGGATCGGTACCGAAGCGGATCGCATTAATGTAAAACGGCAAATCCGGGCATTCACCGCCACCGGCCAGCAGCGGGAAAATCCCCCACAGCATGCGTGAAAGTGCTTCCATTTTGGCAATCTCTTTACCGTAATGCGTGGTGGTATTGCCGAGGTCGATTCCACTTTTGCCTTCTTCGGTGTAGGGCGAAACGGCGGACAGCAGATCGTTTAGCAGGTGTTGTACATCGCCGCGGGTACGCAGCGGATTGCCGGTATTTATTTTTTTCAGCGTCATAAAGGGACTCCCGGTGACGTGATGGGTACCAGAAAATAAGGGTTTATTAATTTGAAATATTATTTCAGTTCTTTGTGTCGCGAATGAAATATAGAGAACTGGCGATCTCTGATTGTTACCTGCTTCACAGAATGCGGTGATTTTTGAAATTGTGATTATTAAATTGGCGGTAAAACGGCTTAAATTATAAAAAGCTGACTGAAAATTGTGTTTTGTTGTCCTGGATAAAAAAGACGCAGAAATACACTAAGAGGAACCCGCCATAATGCCGGCATCAGATTATCTCGAACGTATTGCCCTTAACGAACGTCAGGTTTCGTTTAACCGGATGAACCGCGGCAGTGCCAATTATTTTCACTGGCATCAGTGTCTGGAATTACTTTTTGTCAGTCAGGGCTATGGCATTGTGATTGTCGATAACCAGCAATACACGCTGCGGCCAGGCCGGATGTTTGTCTTCCCGCCTTTTAAATTGCACAAAGTGTTTGTCGAAGCCGATGAGAAAAATGCCTATCTGCGTACGACCATTCATCTCGATCATCAGTTGCTGGACGGCTGTCTGCAATCTTTCCCGCAGCGTCGCCGGCGATTTGCCAGTTTGTGGGATGCTGACCGTGCTGCGCATATTTTTGACCTGAGCGCCCACGCCAGCCATATCGAACTCATTCTGGAAAAGTTTAATCAATTGCCGGAACCGCAGGCGGATCAGTGGGAAGAAATCGCCATGCTTATCCTGCAACTGATGGTGTTTATGCCCGAGGAAGACGGTCAGCCGAAAACTATCAGCCGCACAACGGCCTCCAAAGTCATGCAGTGGATCGAAGAAAATTACGTGCAGAAGTTTGCGCTGGCCGATCTTTCGGCTGCACTGGGGCTTTCGGAAAGTTATCTGTCGCGGGTCTTCGGACAGGAAACGGGCGGCTCGATTCAGGATTATCTGGCCACGCGGCGGGTAAAACGTGCCTGTGAACTGCTGCGCTCAACCGACCGTTCGGTCGAAGCGATCGGGCTGCAATGCGGTTTTTCAGATGCACCGTATTTCATCACCCGGTTCAAGAAAATGATCGGAAAAACGCCGCTGCAATATCGCAAGGCGGCATTTTCACTCTTGTCATAAGACGGTCAGGAACGTCTCAAACCTCTGCGCGGCAGGCTTTCAGGGAATCCAGTGCCAGACGAATATCCGATTCACGGGTCATCCAGTTTACCAGCGCAGCGCGCATGCCAGGCTTTCCATTAAGTGACGTGGCGGTACAGCGTACCACGCCCGCATTATCCAGTAATTTCAGAAACTGATTACGCTGCTCAAGGGCCCGCGGTGAACTGTCAGTGGTATCCAGCGCGAAGCACACCACATTCAGATTCACGGGTGCGAGCAGGGTAAATCCGGGCGTGTTTGTCAGCTGCTCACCGAGCAGTCTGGCCAGCGCGACATTACGATCCACGACTTCTGCCAGACCGTCACGACCATAGGCTTTCAGCGCCATCCAGACCGGCAGCGCACGAAAACGCCGGGAGTTTTCGGGTGTCAGATGCAGATAATTGTCAGGGCGGACAGCAGGCAGCGCCAGATAGGGCGAATGATTCTGGAACACCTGAACCTGAAGAGCCAGGTGCTTTTGCTGCGTGAACTGAAGCGCGCTGTCATAGGGAACGTTCAGCCATTTATGCGCATCAATGGTCACTGAATCGGCCTGCTCCCAGCCTGCAAGCAGCGGCGCATAACGCTTTGATGCCGCCGCCACGCCGCCAAATGCGGCATCCACATGCAGCCAGAAATCGTATTTTTCACGCAATTTCAGCAGCGCAGGCAAATCATCAAACGCCACGGTGTTTACCGTCCCTGCGCTGGCGAGCACCATCGTCGGCACCGAAGGGGCGCTTAACAGTATTTGCTCCAGTGCAGCGGGATCGATAGCTTCGGTGCCCGGTAATGTGGCGACGCTAACCAGCGCATCGCGACCCAGACCCAGCATACTCAGGGCTTTCACACTGCTGGAATGTGCAGAAGCAGAAAGCACCCGCACCGGGCCGAGCGCAGCCAAACCCTGCTGTGCGACATCAATTCCCCGCTGTTCGCCGAGCCACTGACGGGCAATCGCCATGCTGACAAAGTTTGCCATCGTCGCGCCACTGACAAACGTACCGCACAGCGACTCCGGAAGACGGAACAGTTGTTTCAGTTGTGCAACGGTTGCCAGTTCAATGGCCGGAGCAATGGTGTCGAAATTCAGTTGCGCATTCTGATCCACCGTGCTGACCAGCCAGTCAGCGGCCAGTGCTGCGGGCGTGCCGCCGCCGGTCACAAAACCGAAATAACGCGGGCCCGCACTGGCAGACATTCCGCTGGCGTACCGGTTCCAGAAATGCGTCAGCGCGGCCTGCGCACCGATGCCACTTTCCGGCAACCGGTCGTCTTCATCTTGCAGATTTTGCGCGCTGGCGGGCGGACAGGTGGAACGCTCCGGCAGCGTTTCGAGGAAAGAAACCGCCGTGTCGCAGGCCTGACGCAGGATTTCAGGCAGGGTATCCAGATCGTGCTGAAGCAGTGGGTGCATAGAATTCCGTTATCGCTCAAAAGATTGTAAAGGTTGATTAACTTACCTGATCAGTCACAAGCAACAAACTGACATATTTTCATTTCTAAATTCATTTTTCCTGCGGGTCTGACTGCCAGCTGGCTGCACCTGAACCGAGCGGCGACGCCGGTAAATGCCAGTGCATTGTCGTGTTTTCCAGCCAGACGGGCGCAAGTAAACGCCGGGCATTTCCCCAGACTGTGATTTCCGCTTGTGCTGAGAAGTCTGTTTGTTCTGCGGATCCAATCAGCGGTTCGTGTTGGGGCGCGGATGCACCACCGGCCATAAGTTCTGAGGCAGTACGTGCCAGTGACAGACGGGTTTCGCTGCCCTGACCGGTTTCCACACGCTGTGCTAAACCGTGCAACACCGCAGCTGCCATCAGATATCCGGTAGAGTGATCGAGCGCCTGTACCGGCAGTGGCACCGGTTTGTTGCTGCCTGAAAGTGCCATTCCCTGCTGGGCAATACCGCAACTCATCTGCACCAGACTGTCGAAACCGCGCCGCTCGCGCCAGGGACCGCTCCACCCGTAGGCATTGAGGCAAACATCCACCAGACCCGGCGCTATGGCACGACGCTGCTCGCTGCCATAGCCGAGTTTATGCAGCGCACCGGCACGATAGCCGTGCACGACCACATCTGCATCACGCAATAATTCCTCGAAACGATGCCTGTCCTGAGGGTTATGCAGGTTCAGCCGCGCACAGTGTTTCCCCAACGTGACATCGGCTTCCTGACTGGTTTCATCCCAGCCGTAAGGATCGATACGCAACACATCGGCGCCCAGTCCGGCCAGAAAACGCGTGGCGACGGGCCCGGCAATAATCCGTGTCAGGTCGAGAATTCTTATACCAGCCAGCGGCTTTTCGCGAGATAACGCCCATTGAGGAATTGCTGCTGGCGACGTCAATGCGCGTTGAAATAATGGCTCATTGTGCAGGGATTTACCCTGCATATGCTGCTGCCACTCATCCGGTCTGAGCATCTGCGCGGCGCATCCCCCCGCCTGTACCACCGCCTGCTCCAGTTCTGCCTTTTTCCAGGTCATCACCTGCTGTGCAAGAATTTCGCGACTTACCGCTTTTCCAAACAGAGATTCCACCACTTTGCGGTGCGCAGGTGCATTGGTATGCAGACGGATCCAGCCATCGGCCGTGGCGTAGTCGCCTGCCAGGCTGTCCCACGCCGGCGGGATTTCCCAACCTTCAGGCTTAATACTCGTTTTGCACCAAAGCGACGCCAGCCGCCGGTTAACGGTAACCGTTTCATACTCGCCATGTTTTATCGCCAGTAATCGCGACAAAGTCATTCCGGCTAGCGCCACTGACGCGGTGATTAGCGGTGTGACCGGATAATAGGAAGGCAAATTCCCTGCACCCTCAATATGAAGCGGGCAGGGAAGTGAAATCCCGCCGGTGAGCTGAACGAAAAGTGCCCGTGCTTTCTGCTGGATAGGATCATCTGACATGCGTTAACTCCGGTGTGAGGCATTTAAGCTTTACAAATTTATAACATCTCTGAGGCAATGTAGGAAATCGATGAGTGACACTGTCACGCAGTGCTGTGCAACTTACTGGTAACAGAATGCTCCTAAAGTCCGCTCAGCGTTAGTCACGCCATCAGGGGAACCATTACCGTGCAATCCCTTCTTTCCAAAAACCCTCTCAGCCCCTGTCACGCGGGGAATGAGCGCAGTCATATGCGTTGACTTTTTCAAGTAAAATATTAGCTGAATGCTTTCAATTTCTGGTACTCGGCTTGTGAATTTTACGTTAGCCTTGGGGTCGAAAATTTTGAATACGCGGGGACTGCGTTTTTGTGACGTAGTCCCCAGATTTTTTTGCCCAGTACAGGAAACGATTCTGGCATGGAACGAAGAGCATTTATTAAAGCATCAATGGCATTCGCCGCCTGGTGTGGTGTGCCGGCTATGTCCACACTGTTCACCCGTTCCGCAGAAGCGGCAGAGGCGAATGTGGCAGACGGCGGCGAATTGCCGTTTGATTTCAATGCGCTGAAGAAAATGGCGAAAGATCTCGCGGATAAACCCTATGGTGGCGCACCGCAACCTTTGCCTAAAACGCTGGCTGAACTGACGCCGCAGGCTTACAACGCCATTCAGTACGATCACGCGCATTCCCTGTGGAATGGCCTGCCGGACCGCCAGCTTGACGTCGAATTATTCCACGTCGGCATGGGGTTCCGCCGCCGTGTGCGCATGTACTCTGTCGATCCGGTGAAACATCTTGCGCGCGAAATTCATTTCCGCCCGGAGTTGTTCAATTATCACGACGCCGGTGTTGATACCAAACAGCTGGAAGGCTTCTCGAATCTCGGGTTCGCCGGTTTCAAAGTCAACAAAGCCCCGGAACTGACGCGCCGCGACGTGGTGTCATTCCTCGGTGCCAGCTACTTCCGTGCGGTAGACGACACTTATCAGTACGGCCTGTCCGCGCGCGGCGTGGCGGTGGATACCTTCACCGACCAGCCGGAAGAGTTCCCGGATTTCACCGCTTTCTGGTTTGATACGCCGAAACCCGGCGATACCACCTTTACTGTGTATGCGCTGCTGGACGGCATGAGCATTACCGGTGCCTATAAATTCGTGATCCACTGCGAACCGACCCGCGTCGTGATGGAAATCGAAAACCACCTCCATGCCCGTGAGGACATCAAACAGCTGGGTATCTCTCCGATGACCAGCATGTTCAGCTGTGGCACCAACGAACGTGGGCGCTGCGACACGATTCATCCGCAGATCCACGACTCTGACCGCCTGCAAATGTGGACCGGCACCGGCGAATGGATTTGCCGTCCGCTGAATAACCCGCAGCGTCTGCAATTTAACGCCTACAGCGATAACAATCCGAAAGGATTTGGCCTGTTGCAGCTCGACCATGAGTTCAATAATTATCAGGACGTGATTGGCTGGTATAACAAACGACCGAGCCTGTGGGTGGAACCGGTCGGTAACTGGGGGAAAGGGGCCGTCAATCTGATGGAAATCCCAACCACCGGCGAAACGCTCGATAACGTCGTTTGCTTCTGGCAGCCGGAAACCCCGGTGAAGGCCGGTTCTGAATTCAATTTCAGCTACAAACTTTACTGGAGTGGCGAGCCACCGCACCGCAGCCCGATGGCTAACGTACTGGCGACCCGCACCGGTATGGGCGGTTTCCCTGAAGGCTGGGCACCGGGCGAGAATTATCCGCAAGTCTGGGCGCGTCGTTTCGCCATTGATTTTGTCGGCGGCGAGCTGAAAGCCTTTGCCGATAAAGGCATCGAGCCGGTGATTAACGTCTCGGCGGGTAAGATCAAAAACATCGAAATTTTGTATGTGCAACCGTTCGACGGTTACCGGATCCTGTTCGACTGGTATCCGGACAGCGATTCCGTCGCGCCGGTTGAACTGCGCATGTTCCTGCGTTCCGGCCAGAAAGCGTTGTCGGAAACCTGGCTGTATCAGTATTTCCCGCCAGCGCCGGATAAACGCAAATATATCGATGACCGTCAGATGACGAAATAATCTTCTTCGTCATTCACGCCGCAGGGGTGTCGGCTGTCGTCGTTCACCCGAATCACTGACGTATATCAGCTCACTCGCTTGCCGCCTGCCTGCCACTTGAAGGATTTTGAGGATCGAAAGATCAAAAAACAAAAAGCCCCGATTCGTCGGGGCTTTTGCTTTCTTACTTTTCTGTTTATCTGTCATTTGCAGGTGAACCAGACACAGGAACTTGCAAAATACTTCAAAGGGTAAAGCAAGGGTAACGCACGGTACTCAACTGCTGAAGGCCAAGATGGCGATCAAAACGCCTTCACCAGCATTCCGTTTTGCGGTTGTTGCTGAGGATTTTTCAGCGCCGCGTCGAAGGATCTCTCGATCTCTTTCAACTGTTGTAAGAATTCTTGTGGCGAGAAATCGTGTGATTTGCCGCTCATGTAGGCCAGGGCCAGTTCTTTGGCGTTGTAACGTTGGAAGTTATACATGCTGTCAGTTCCTTATTAATCAAAAAAATATTAACGGGATGGCGAACAGCGAGCTGGCTTATAACCACTGCTTACGACGTGCTGCCAATGCAATGCATTCTACGGAAAAGATTGATAAGTGAAAGTTGGTGTTGTTTATGCATTCAATAGTTAAAACCTAACTTAGTAAGGGGTTTTTGATTGCCTATCTGAATAGTCATTTCTGGTGATTAATTCATCGGATGGCTACTTTGCGTGGCGAAAGGTTCAACCTTATGAAAGATAAAATTTCTTTTCGAGTCATGCTGTTAATGTGAATTAAAAGGGTTGGGCTTTACAACCTGCTGGGGTACCCTCAGGGAAGTTATCCACGGATCATTATCAACGAAAAGAGGTTTTTATCATGAGTAAATTTATCTTCTCTTCGCCAGGAAAATACGTTCAGGGCAGCGGTGTTCTGGATGAGTTGGGTGATTATCTGCCTGCGTTAGGCGGAAAATCATTTCTGATAGCTGATGATGTCGTTTGGGGAATTATCGGCGATCGCGTGAAAGCGTCGCTTAAAAAAGCCCAGGTTGAATTCCATTTCGAACGTTTTAACGGTGAAGCCTCTGCCAGCGAGATTACCCGTCTGGCGGAAATTGCCCGTAAGGCCGGAACACACGTCGTGGTCGGTCTGGGCGGGGGTAAAACGCTCGATACCGTCAAAGCCATTGCCGATGAACTGAAACAGAATGTGGTAATTGTGCCGACCGTGGCGTCTACGGATGCGCCGTGCAGTGCGCTGTCGGTGATTTATTCTGACAACGGCGTTTTTGAATCCTACCGTTTCTACCACAAAAACCCGGATCTGGTGCTGGTCGATACCCACGTTTGCGCACAGGCACCGGTTCGTCTGTTTGCTTCCGGCATTGCCGACGGTCTGGCGACCTTTGTGGAAGCGCAGGCGGTGCTGCGTTCTCATTCGCAATCGATGGTCGGCGGTGACCCGACAATTGCCGGTATGGCGATTGCCGAAGCCTGTGAGAAAACGCTGCTGACGTACGGTTACAGCGCGTACACGGCGGTTGAGCAGAAGCTGGTGACACCGGCCGTGGAAGCCGTCGTGGAAGCCAACACGCTGCTTTCCGGCCTCGGCTTTGAAAACGCCGGTCTGGCAGGTGCGCACGCCATCCATAACGGCTTCACGGCGATTTCCGGTGACATTCACCACCTGACGCACGGTGAAAAGGTGGCGTATGGCACGCTGACACAGATGGTGCTTGAGCAGCGTCCGGACGAAGAAATCGCGCGGTATGTGCGTTTCTACCGTTCCATCAAAATGCCGACCACGCTTAAAGAGATGCATCTGGAAAACGAATCGTTCGCCAGTCTGGTGAAAATCGGTGCGCTGGCAGGCGGCGAGGGCGATACCCTCGGCAACCTGAACCGCAACTTGTCTGCCGAAGATGTCGCGAATGCGATTCTGGCCGTGGACGCGTTCAGTAAAACCGTGAAATAAGGTTACGCAAAGCAAAAAGGCCGGTTATCCGGCCTTTTTTACGCGCTGATTTTGCCCCTAAATCCGCGCCATCACCCACGGGATTGCCACCGGCAGCTGCGACAGCAGATACAACGCCAGCCCGATAAACGCACCGACCAGCGTGCCGTTGATGCGGATAAACTGTAAATCCTTCCCGATATTGAGCTCGATTTGCCGCGACATATCCCGCGGATCCCAGCCTTTTACCGTGTCGCTGATGTGACGCGTCAGGAATTGCGCGAAGTCCGGTGCCATTTTCTCTGCGATGGTTTCCATTTGCTGATTCAGCGAACTGCGCAATTTCTCGTCCTGCGCCAGCGCGTTTCCCAGCCACTGGCCGGATTCAGTGACTTTCGCAAATACCCGCGAATCTTCGCTTTCCAGATCTTCTTTCAGCCAGTTACGCATGTCGCCCCACAACTGCAACACGTAAACATTCAGCTTCTCGTCATCTTTCAGATACTGCTTAATCTCTTCGGCTTTCTGCGCGGTTTCCGGGTCGTTTTGCAGCTTCCAGATAAAGTTCTGTACCGAACGGTCGAAGCCTTTGCGGAAAGCATGGGTTTTGTCATTGCCCATATCATCGAGCACCGAATTCACCGCGTTCGACACCAGATCGGCACCGTTTCGCCCCAGCCAGCCGGTGGGCAGAAGTTTGGCGGTCAGCGGATGTTCGCGTTTCATCCAGCCGACAATTTGCGCGGAAATAAACTGCCGCGTGCTGTCTTTTGCCAGCAGGATTTCCAGCTGATCCATCGCCTGATCCAGCAGTTGCTGATGGCGGCCGCCTTTGGTCAGACTTTCCAGCAGTGTGGCAACCGACGCGGACAGGTCAATTTTATCAATAACGCGGTAAAGCGCGCGGCGGATAAGTTGCGCGATGCGCTGATCGTCCGTGACATCGAGAAAACCGCGGATCATCTTCACCGCGTATTTCGCGAAACGCTGTGCGTTGTCCGGGGCGTTCAGCCAGTCCGTGAGCATCCGCGCCGGATCGTGCTGGCGGATAAGATTGATGAGCGTCGCGGGCGCAAGGAATTTTTCCTGCACAAACACCGCCAGATTGTCGGCAATTTTGTCTTTGTTCCTGGGAATAATGGCCGTGTGTGACGCCACAAATGGCACCGGCACGCGGCGAAACAGCGCCACCACGGCGAACCAGTCCGCCATTGCGCCGACCATCGCGGCTTCGGAAATGGCTTTCAGGCCGGAAACCCAGAAGTTAGGCGGCATGAAAAGGGTGATGACAAACAGGGCGGCGGCAATCAGCAGCAGCCCGAGCGCGTTACGTTTACTTCGGCGAAGTTCTTGTTCTTTATCCATTAGCTCAGTTTAGGAAGCGTCAGGCAGGCTGTCAGCTTTTTTCTTGTCTGCGGCTTTTATTTCGGAATGAAGCCGGAACCGCGCCTAAAATGAGAATTGTTCTTGATATGACAAGGTGTGTCATTAAACTGCGTGCAGCATTATTCCCCTGCATTCAGAATGAGACCAATTCATGGAGTTGTTACGCGTTGTATTTAAACAATATCGCTGGCCGTTTTTAGGCGTAATGGCGCTGAGTCTGCTCAGCGCCGTACTGGGCATCTGCCTGATCGCGTTCATCAATCTTAAATTGATTGAAACTACGCAGGGTTCCCTGATGGTTTTGCCGCAGTTTCTCGGATTATTACTGCTGCTGATGGCTGTTACGCTCGGCTCTCAGCTGGCGCTCACCGTGCTCGGACACCACTTTATCTACCGCCTGCGCGGGCAATTCATCAAACGTATTCTGGATACGGACATCGAACGCATCGAGCAAATCGGTAATGCGCAACTGCTCGCCAGCCTCGGCAGCGACATCCGCAATATCACGCTGGCCTTCGTGCGTTTACCGGAACTGGTGCAGGGCATCATTCTGACCATCGGCTGTGCGGGCTATCTGGCCTGGCTTTCCCCGGAAATGCTGCTGGTCACCGTTATCTGGCTGCTGATCACCATTTTCGGTGGTTTCAAACTGGTCTCACACGTTTACCGCCATCTGGCGAAAGTGCGTGATGCCGAAGACAAGCTGCAAACGGATTACCAGAAAGTGATTGAAGGGCGCAAAGAGCTGGCGCTGAACCGCGAACGTGCGCGCCATCTTTTTGACGACGTCTACCGCAAGGACGCCGAAGAATACCGCCATCATATTATCCGCGCCGATACCTTCCATCTCAGCGCCGTGAACTGGTCGAATATTATGATGCTGGGCGCGATTGGCCTGGTGTTTTTCATGGCGAACACGCTCGGCTGGTCGAATACGGACGTCGCTGCGACCTATTCGCTGACGCTGCTGTTTCTGCGTACGCCGATGTTGCAGGCCGTGGGCGCATTGCCGACGCTGCTCAGCGCGCAGGTGGCTTTTGGCAAACTGAAAGCGCTGAAACTGGCCGAACACCATGACGCATTCACGCCTGCGGTTGCTGCGAAAAAATGGCAGACGCTGGAGTTGCATGACCTGACGTTCAGCTATGCCGGAAAAGAAGAAGGGGCGGGTTTTGGTATCGGGCCGCTGAACCTCCGGATTTCCCGTGGCGAGCTGGTCTTCCTGATTGGCGGTAACGGCAGCGGAAAATCCACCCTGGCGATGTTGCTGACCGGGCTGTATCAGCCGCGCTCCGGGCAAATCCTGCTGGACGGTGTGCCGGTCACGGCGGAAAACGCCGAACAGTATCGCCAGCTTTTCTCGGCGGTCTTTACCGATTTCCACCTGTTCGGCCAGCTTATCGGCCCGGAGGGCAAACAGCCGGATCCGCTGCTGGTGGAAGACTGGCTGCAACGCCTGAATATGAAAGAAAAACTTCAGTTCACCGGCAACGAAGTGACCAACCTTCAGCTTTCCGCCGGACAGCGAAAACGCGTGGCCTTACTGCTGGCGGCGGCCGAAGGGCGCGACTTCCTGCTGCTCGACGAATGGGCGGCAGATCAGGATCCGCAATTCCGCCGGACGTTCTACCGCGAACTGCTGCCACAATTGCGCGATATGGGCAAAACCGTGCTGGCAATCAGCCACGATGACCACTATTTTGAACACGCCGATCGTTTGCTGGAAATGCGTCAGGGCAAACTGAAAGAACTGCACGGGCAGGAGCGCGCCGACGCCAGCCGTGATGCGGTCGCACAAATCGGTCTTTAACCGTTTATAAAAAGGAACAGGAATGAACTGGACTGAAGGGGTGGTGTGGGGCGTCAGTGCCGTCGTAACAGGCTTACTGATCGGCCTGCTATATAAAAAAGGCGTGCTGAGCCGTGTGCCTGCGGTGATCGTGTTTCTGGTGCTGTTTATCGGTGGCAATCTGCTGTGGAGCGCGGTCGTAAAGCCGCATCTTGTCAGCAACAGTGAAGAGCAAAAGGTCGATCAGGCGCTGGCTGAACTGCCGCTTTACACCACGATAAAAGCGCAGGAACCGGCGCTCTATGCGCAGATTCGCAGCAATATTCTCAAGCTTCGCAAGGAAGGTAAATCGCAGCAGGACGCCATTAATACGGTGAAACCGATGGTCTCCGTGTTGCTGACACAGCGCATCAGCCATGCGCCGGATGCCAACGTGAACGAGGCGATGCAGGTGAATCTGGAAGAGATGCAAACCTTGCAGGCGCGCAAGGACGGCAGCTGCTTTAAGTTCCTGTATCCGCAGGTCAGCGGTGGTATTAATACCGCGCAGGTTCTGCCGCCGGAGCTGTTCCAAAAAGATCTCAATACCATGAATGACCTGCTTCTGGCGACCGGCAGCGGGCAGACTGAACAACCCGCAGCGGTCAGCACTGAACGCGTGATCGCCATGATGGCACCGGTGCGTGAGGCGCTGGGCAACATGTACGGCGAGCAGTTGCAGATGTTCAGCGACCTGACCCAGCCGGACGTCGATCGCGAGAAAGTTTGCGAGATTTCCATCAGCCTGTATTCCGGTATTCTTGCACTGCAACCGGCAGACTCGGCGGCAATCTTGCGACAGATGCTGGGTGCGAAACCCTGAATTTCCCGCCGGGCTGCGCGTCTGAACGTGCAGCCCGGCGCGGCCTGACGGCAACATAAACAGACAATCCCTACTATTCTTCTTAACAGGAAAGGGTATTCTTACGCCGTTCATCTAAAACACTTTTGTTTCGTAAAAAATAACGAGCTCCCGGAACCATCCTTCTATGCAAAAAATGTTTAGAGTGCCGTTTTTGTTACTGGCATTGTTGTCATGTCTGCTGTTAACGCCTGCGCTGAGTCAGGCCGATGACAGCACCGGTCAATCTGCCGCCGAACAGCCGGTCAAAATTAACGCCAGCACCGCGCTGCCGGCGTTGCAAAAACGTCTGGATCAGCTGAAACAGCAGGTCTCTTCGGCGAAAACAGATAAAAAATTCACCGGCCTGACCGATGCCGCGCAGGCACTGGCCGAAGACGCCGATAAACTGGCGGCGGCGCTCGCGCCCGATCTGACGCAGGTTCAGGCACAGCTCGATGTCCTTGGCCCCGCGCCTGCGCCAGGTACGCTGACCGAAACGCCTCAGGTGATCAGCCAGCGTAATAAACTCAACAACAGCAAAACCCTTCTCACCACGCAGATTGAACAGACCAAAGCCATCGGCGTGGGCGCGCGGAACCTGTCTTCACAGATTTCCGGGCTGCGCCGTGACGCGCTGAAAACCCAGATTGCCCTGAACACCGGCAGCATTCTGGGCGGGAATTTCTGGGCACCGTTGTTCAAGCCTAACGATGACGATTCTGCACGCTTCAGCGATTTTGGCTCGCAGGTGAGCGATGCCTGGACGCAGGCGTGGAGCCCGGAATGGCGCGCCGGCTCGGGCATTTATCTCCTGCTGGCACTGGTACTGGGCATTTTTGGCCGCCGCGTGCTGGATAAACCGATGAACTGGATCCTCCCGCGCTGGTTGCCGCAGGGCCGCTTCCGCCGCAGTTTCCTCGCCTGTTTCACCACGCTGAGCACCACCCTTACGCTGGGTTTCAGCGTTCAGCTCATCGGTTACATCTTTACCCGTCTGCCGGATACCTCCGCGTGGGTGAATGAGTTCGCCGAACAGCTGGTCGAGCTGACGTACTTCTCCGCGCTGATTGCCGGGCTGGGGATTGCGCTGCTGTCGAACAACCATCCGTCCTGGCGCTTGCCGGGCATTGCCGATCCGCTGGCCAAAACGCTGGCCTCGTTTCCGGTGCTGCTGGCGACCTTTATTTTCCTGTTCGGCATTATCGAGCAACTGAATAACCTGGTCGGTGCCAGCGTTGCCGCAACGTTATTCGGTAACGGTCTGGCTGCGTTACTGGTGGCGCTGAACTGCCTGATTGCGCCGGTTCGCGTCAACAGAATGCGCCGTAAAATGAAAGCCGACGGCGAGCAAACCGAGGCCCGCTCCACGCTGGCCGGGTTGATCCATCTGGTGATCAGCATTACCGCTGTCGTTATCATGCTCGCGCTGCTGATTGGTTATATCCCGCTGGCGCGTTTCGTCACCTTCGAACTGCTGTGGATCGGGCTGGTGCTGAGCTGCCTGTATCTGCTGATCCACTTCGTGGTGGATTTCTTCGAAAGCCTGTTCGCGCCGGGTACGCACAGCGGCAAAATCATCAAAAGCACCCTGAGCGTCAATGACCGCCATCTGTCGCTGGCGGCCACGCTGTTCTCGGCCATCGGGAAAACCGCGCTGCTGTTGTTTGCCGCCGTTGCACTGCTCAACGGGACGTTCGGCTCCACGACACCGCTGGAATTGCTGGCGAAAATTGTCGATATCTGGGGCGGTAAAGGTCTCGAAGGGGTCAACATTATTCCGGCGCACGCGGTAAACGCGGTGCTGTGTCTGGTGATCGGCTGGTACGTCCTGCGTTCCGCCCGTCGCTGGCTGGATAATGATTTCCTGCCGAAAACCATGATGGATCGCGGGATGCGCGCCTCTCTGGTGACGCTCTTTACCAACGTCGGTTACGTACTGATCATCCTGCTGACGCTGTCGTCACTGGGTATCGAATGGAACAAACTGGCGTGGATCGTGAGCGCCTTGTCGGTCGGTATCGGTTTTGGCTTGCAGGAGATTGTGAAGAACTTTATCTCCGGCCTGATCCTGCTGACCGAGCGTCCGGTGAAGGTAGGCGACTTAATCAGCATCAGCGGCGTGGAAGGGGATATCCGCCGGATCAACGTCCGTGCGACTGAAATCCAGCTCAGCGATAAATCCACCGTGATTGTGCCGAACTCCCAGCTGATTTCTCAGAACGTGCGTAACGCCACTATGGGTAACGCGCAGGGCGTGGCGACCATCGCGCTGACATTCCCGCTCGACATCGACCCGGAACAGGTACGCAGTTTGCTGCTCGACGCTTACAATGCGCACGAACAAATCCTCGATACGCCTGCGGCGTCCGTCAGCTTTAAAGAACTGGGACCGACCGGCATCATCCTGAGCGTGACCGGCTACGTGAGCAGCCCGCGCATTGTGAGCGGGACGCGGAGTGATTTGTTGTATGAAATCCTCAAAATGCTGCGTGCAGCGGGGATCAGTCTCAGTCAGACTCAGACGATGATTTTGGAAAAACCGGCGGAGAGGGCTGCTCCGTTAGAGGAGTGACTGGGGTGGGATTACGGTCCCACTTGCCGTTTTAACTTCAACTTCAAATTCGAATTCGAATTCAAATTCAACACCTTGGGCTCGCCGCCCAAACTGGCCCAGAGGACGCGTAAGCGCGCGCCCTCTGGACTCCCACGCTTCCTCACTGCGCGCTATCGCCGGGACGATGGACATGTTCCGGCACATTGGTGATTGGCGCAAATCCAGGTGCTTCGCACTGCCTTCTCTCGGTCTTCGAGCCATAGGTCTCGAAGCCGCTCCGTTCAGCTGAATTTTGAGCACGCCAATCAACTTTTCTAAAAGACTAAAATCATCGTTTTTTTGAATTTAAGATCCTGCGGGCGTTTCAGAAAGCTTGCTGAATGAGAGGTTGCGGGCCTGAGGCTGCAATCCAGAAATGAAGGCACCGCGCAGCGGCAAGATTTCCAGCCTGTCACAGAGGTAACTGAAACATGGCCAGCGGGCGAAGCGCGAAGTAAAAAAGCGAGGAGGAATCCAAAGGAGGAAAAGCACTTTCCTCCTTTGGGCGGTTTCGGCGCAGTGCGTCAGGTGAGCACTGCACATGAGAAACCGAAATCTTCCCGATCCGCTATCAGCACCTCACTGCAAGTGAGAAACCGAAGTTTTCCCACGTCTCCTCCGATGCAACAGCAAATACACCGCCGGTATTACCAGCATCGATAACAACGGCGCACTCAGCATCCCCCCAATCATCGGCGCAGCGATACGTTGCATGACCTCTGAACCGGTGCCGCCGCCCCACATGATGGGCAGTAATCCCGCCATAATCGTCGCAACTGTCATGGCTTTTGGCCGGACGCGCAGAACCGCGCCGTGGTGGATAGCGTCACAGAGTTCTTCCTCGGTCAGCGACTGGCCGGATTTTTGCTGGCGCTGCACGGCCTGATTCAGATACAGCACCATAATTACGCCGAACTCAGCGGCGACGCCGGCCAGCGCGATAAAGCCGACGGCGGCGGCGACGGAGAGATTGTAATTAAGCAGATACAGCAGCCAGATCCCGCCGGTCAGCGCAAACGGCAGCGTCGCCATGATCAGTGCCGCATCGCGCACGCTGCTGAAGGTGACATAGAGCAGGACAAAAATGATGAGAAGCGTGACCGGCAGGACGATTTTCAGCTTTGCCGTCGCACGTTCCAGATACTCAAATTGTCCCGACCAGCTGACGGTGACGCCTTCCGGTAATTTCACCTGCTGATTCACCGCCTGCTGCATATCTTCCACCGCAGATTTCAGGTCACGTCCGCGCAAATCGACATAAATCCAGTCTGACAAGCGCGCGTTTTCACTTTTCAGCATCGGCGGCCCGTCGGTGACATTGACCGAAGCCAGCGCTGACAGTGGCACCTGGGCGCCGGACGCGGTCAGCACCGGCAGATCACGCAGCGCCTGCACGTTGTCACGCAGTTCACGCGGATAACGCAGGTTGATCGGATACCGTTCGCGGCCTTCCAGCGTTTCACCGATATTTTCGCCCCCGACCAGCGTTGAAACCAGTGACTGCAATTCGGCAACCGTGACACCGTAACGCGCAGCTTCACGCCGGTTGATGTCGATGTCCACGTAGCGGCCGCCCTCGAGACGCTCGGCCAGCGCCGACGTCACGCCGGGAACCTGCTTCACGATATGCTCGATTTGCTGCGCCACCTGCTCAATTTGCGCGATATTATTACCGTTCACCTTAATCCCCACCGGGCTTTTAATGCCGGTCGCCAGCATGTCCAGCCGGTTGCGAATGGGTGGCACCCAGACGTTGGCAATGCCCGGTAATTTCACCGCGTTATCCAGCTCCGTCACCAGTTTGTCGGGCGTCATGCCGGGCCGCCACTGGTCGCGCGGTTTGAAGCGGATCGTGGTTTCAATCATGGTCAGCGGCGCGGGGTCGGTGGCGCTGTCGGCGCGTCCGGCCTTGCCAAACACGCTGGCGACTTCCGGCACGGTTTTGATCAGCCGGTCGGTTTGCTGTAATAATCTCGACGCTTCGCGGGCGGAAATCCCCGGCAGCGTGGACGGCATATACAGCAAATCGCCTTCGTCGAGCGGCGGCATAAATTCACTGCCCAGTTTTGACAGCGGATAAAGCGATACCAGCAAAAACAGGCCGCTGCATACCAGCGTGGTTTTCGGGCGTTTCAGCACCGCAGAAAGCACCGGCTGGTAAGCGCTGATGAGCCAGCGGTTGATCGGGCTGGCATTTTCATCCGGGATTTTGCCGCGAATAAAATAGCCCATCAGCACCGGTACCAGCGTGATCCCAAGGCCGGCGGAAACGGCCATGGCGTAGGTTTTGGTAAACGCCAGCGGCGAGAACATCCGGCCTTCCTGCGCTTCGAGCGAAAACACCGGAATAAACGACAGCGTGATGATCAGCAAACTGCAAAACAGCGCAGGCCCGACTTCGATGGCAGCCCGTTCAGAAACCTGCCAGTAATCCGCGGATGTCGGCTTCAGGCCGGGGTGATCATGCCGCCATTGTTCGAGCACTTTGTGCATGTTTTCAATCATTACGATTGCGGCGTCCACCATCGCACCGATGGCAATCGCAATGCCGCCGAGCGACATAATATTGGCGCTGACGCCCTGATAATGCATGACGATAAACGCGCCGAGAATGCCGAGAGGCAGCGTAATGATCGCCACCAGCGCCGAGCGGAAGTGGAACAGAAACAGTGCGCAGACCACCGCCACGACGATGAACTCTTCCACCAGTTTGTGCGACAGCGTTTCGACGGCGTGTTCGATCAGCGGCTGGCGGTCATACACCGGCACGATTTCCACACCGGCGGGCAGCGTGCGGGCCAGGGCGTTCAGGCGAACTTTTACCGCTTTCAGGGTTTCCAGCGCATTTTTGCCCGAGCGCATGACGATAACGCCGCCCGCCACTTCGCCTTCACCGTTGAGTTCCGCTACGCCGCGCCGCAGTTCCGGGCCGGTGCGCACGGTTGCGACGTCAGAAAGCAGCACAGGAATTCCGCTGTTAACGGCCACGACCACGTTGTTGAAATCGCCCAGACTTTTCAGGTAACCGGAGGTGCGCACCATATATTCGGCTTCGCCCATTTCCAGAAGCGATCCGCTGCTTTCCTGATTAGCGCTTTGCAGGGCGCTGACCAGTTGCTGATGCGTCACGCCGCGTGCGCGCATCCGCTGCGGGTCGGCGACCACCTGATACTGTCGCACCATGCCGCCGATGCTGGCAACTTCAGAAACGTTGGGCACCGTTTTGAGGTCGTAACGCAACGTCCAGTCCTGTAACGCCCGCAGCTGTTCCAGGCTGTGTTTCCCGGTTTTATCGACCAGCGCGTATTCATAAATCCAGCCGACGCCGGTAGCATCTGGCCCCAGCGATGCTTTTGCACCCGGTGGCAGCGAGGACTGCACCTGGCTGAGGTATTCCAGTACGCGGGAGCGCGCCCAGTATGGCTCAGTGCCGTCATCAAACAGCACATAAACGTAGGCATCGCCGAACATCGAAAAGCCGCGCACGGTTTTCGCGCCGGGCACCGACAGCAAAGTGGTGGTCAGCGGATACGTCACCTGATCTTCAATGATTTGCGGCGCTTTGCCCGGATAACTGACGCGCACGATCACCTGTACGTCGGAGAGATCCGGCAGGGCGTCGAGCGGGGCTTTTTGTAAAGACCAGATGCCCCAGCCCGCCATCATCAGGGCGGCGAGCAGCACCAGAAGCCGGTTGCGCAGCGACCAGCGGATCACGGTGGCAATCATAAATGGCTCCCGTGCTGATGCGCGTCTGGCGTGGTTTCAGCACCGGCAGCGGCGGGGAGCGCGCTGCGCAGGCTGGCTTCTGAATCAATCAGGAACTGGCCGGAGGTCACGACAGATTGGCCTTCGCTGAGGCCGGAAAGGATTTGCGTCCAGCCGTCGCGCGTTGCCCCTGCGGTGACCGTCTGCGGCGTGAAATGCCCGTTGCCGTCGTCGAGCAACACGGTATTGCGGGTGCCGGTCTGAATCAGCGCTTCCTGCGGGATTGCCAGCACCGGCGTTTGTGCCGGTGCATCCAGCGTCAGGGTGAGATACATGCCGGGGCGCAGCTTTTGCTGCGGATTATCAATCACCACGCGGGCTTTCAGCGTGCGGTTGACGGCGTCGGCATCGGGCAGTAATTCACTGACCACGCCGCGAAATACGTCGCCCGGCTGGCTGTCGCTGTTGCCGCTGACCCGGCTGCCGACCTGAACCTGCCCGGCGGCGGACGGCGGATAATCCATCACAATCCACACCTGTTTCAGGCTGGTCAGCTCAAACAACGGCTGCGCGGCGGCCACCTGCGCGCCTTCGCGCACACTCAGCTGGCTGAGATATCCGTCTTCCGGTGCCACGACGTCAATGCGCGTCTGTGGCTGGCCGGTTTTATCGATACGTCTGAGAATATCCTCCGGCATAAATTGCAGTGCCAGACGCTGGCGGGCGGCGGCGCTCAGGCTGCGGTCACCGAGCTGACGCACCGCCAGATATTCCTGCTGCGCGGCGGTCCAGTCGGGGATCCACAACGTCGCCAGTTTCTGACCTTTTTTCACCTGTTGCTGGCTGGCGGCAACGTAGAGTTTTTCCACCAGACCGCCTGCGCGGGCTGCCACCGTGCGCAGGCTGCGTTCGTCGGCTGTGACCGTGCCGTAAACATTCAGCGGGGAGGAAATGACGCGGCGCTCAACTTTCGCGCTGCGCATTCCGAGATTCTGCTGCTGACGGGCGCTGACCGTAACGCCGCCGTCGTCGGCCACTTCGTCGGCGTAACGGGGCATCAGATCCATATCCATAAACGGCGATTTGCCCGGTTTATCAAAACGCTGATCCGGCGTCATCGGGTCGTACCAGTACAACACTTTTCGTCCGGCAGGCGCAGTCGCCGTTTTTGATTCAGCAGGTGGATTATAACGTCCGGCCTGGTAACCCACGGCCAGCGCGGCCACGACGCAAAGCGCCAGCAGGCCGTAAGTTTTAACGGTAGTCATCAGTTTTTCTCCTGAGGTGCCAGATAGCGCAGGGCGACCCAATAGCGGGCGACGTCCAGTTCGGCATTCCGCTGGGTAATCTGGCTGTCGAGCAGGCTGCGGCGGGCTTCCAGTACGTCATTCAGGCTGCTTTTTCCGGCGCGGTATTGCGCCTGAATCACGCTGACGCGTTGTTGTTGCAGCGGAACAACATCATTTTTCTGCCGCTGCCACAGGGTATTGGCCGCCTGATATTGCGCGAGCAGCGTGGTCAGTTGCGTCTGATGCGTGCGGATGAGCTGCGCCAGCCGGTCATTACTTTCCATAGCCATCGACTGATCGGCGGCGTGATCTTTGTCCTGACGTGATGCGGTAAACAGCGGCAAATCAACGGTGACCATCACGCCCGCGAGGTCGTCATAATTGTCGGCGCGGCGACCGTAATAGACTTCAACGCCGATATCCGGCAGTGCGGCAATCGCTGATTCTGACGATTTTGCCTGCGCCACTTCCGCCTCGCGCCGCGCCTGGAGAATTTCAGGATGCTGGCTGATGCTGTCGGCCTGCGTGGCTTCGGCGGGCAGTTCGCTGACCGGCGGAATGGCACCGAGAATTTCGGGCTGATCGATGCCGGTCAGCTGGCTCAGCCGGGTGCGTGCCAGCTGCACGTCGCGTCCGGCTTCGGTGAGTTTATCCTGCATGCTGAGGAGCGTCAGACGTGCGTCGAGGACCGACGCAGGCAAGGCGCTGCCACTGCTGACGCCGCCGCGCTGCACGCCAATTTGCCGCTGACTTTCATCCACCAGCGCCTTCAGCTGCTTTACGGTTTCATTGCCAATGGCCAGTTCCATCCAGGCCTGCGCTGTATCGCGCTGTAGCTGAGCACGAATGCTCTGGCCGTTCGCCGCCGCCTGCCGGGATTCGGCGCGCAATGTACCGGCCTTACGCTCGCGCTTACTGCTGCTCACGTAATCCTGCATGATGCCAATCCGCTCCATGGTCATGCCTTCGCGGGTGAAACGCTGGTCGTTACTGCCGCCGACGGGCAGGTTTTCAATCCCGAATTTCAGCTTCGGATCCGGCAATTGCATGGCGGAATCCGCCCGGTTTTCCAGCGCGTTAATCTGATGGCGGCTGGCAGAAAGCTCAGCCGAATATCCCTGCGCGGCCACCAGCGCCTGCGGAAGAGAAACGGGTGTGGCAAAGGCGCTGACCGGCATAAAAGCCAGCAGCCAGTGCCACGTCAACCAAGGGTGACGCGGTAAATTCAACATGGTGTTTCTCCCGTTCAGCGTTTCAGCGGTGTCAGCGTTAGTAACTGATAAGCCGTGTCCGTTTTGACAAAGCTGAACGCCACCGGCGTACCGGCGGGCAGGGAGTTCGCGGCGATTTCCGGTGGTAACCGGAAATTCATGGTCATGGCGGGCCATTTAAGGGCAGGAATGGCGTGATGAGAAATTCCCACGCGGTCGGATTCCCATTGCGTGATCACACCTTCAGATTCATAGGTCTGAACGTTTTCCATCGCCATAGTGTGGCCATCCATTTGCATCGTTTCTGCAAAGGAATAAGCGGAAATAAAGAAAAGACTAAAGACAAAACTATTTAAAATTGTACGCATGGGAATAACTCCAATACTGTCATATCAGATAAAAGCCGTTATTACGGCAGATAAATAAGATTATTCAGATGCAAGGAGATGCATCCTCTGACAGCAGGGGCTATTCCCGGTATCGGCAGAACTGAACTTCAGCAGGGGGGGCTGTGACTTGTGGAGCTACCCAGTCGGCGGTGGTGACCGCCACGCTGGCATCGAGGGTAATGACGGCGAGTGCCGGGACAACCGGAAGCGCTAAAATGGGCACATTTCCGTTGTCTGTCTGGGTTCTTTCCGGTACGCAGTGCTTTTCACACAGCACTGACTGACTTTGCATATGCTCAGGTGAATCAGGCATTTGCATATATTCATTGTGCGACATCGTGGTGTTTTCTACCGGCGGGCGCATGTCGCACTGATGGCTGGCGAGGGCCAGCTGAGAATTCAACAGCAGCCAGCACAAGGCGAACAGCAACGCACTGATCCGCTTGCCGGGCAAGCGCAGTGAATGCATAAACTGTGAAATCGCGGAACGCACTGACATATTAAGGTTATTTCCGTAAAGGAAAGATGCGAAGGAGTATATAAGGAAATAACGCACAGAGGGAAGGGGAAATAGAATAAGTCTGCGGTAAATTTGTCAGGATAATTAAAGAGAGCGAATAACAGCGGCTTCTGTTATTCGCATGTTAATTAACGTGTGGCTTCAGGTGATAATATCAGAGCCAGCCCGATTTTTTGAGTTTCCAGTATAACCATGCACAACCGGCGATCGTGACACCCAGCGTGACCGGATATCCCCACCAGTCGTCCAGCTCCGGCATGTTTTTAAAGTTCATGCCGTACAGGCTGAATACCACGGTCGGGATCGCCAGAATTGCCCCCCAGCCCGCGAGACGTTGCACCACTTCATTCTGATGCACCGACACCAGCGCCAGATTCACGTGCATGGCGTTCGAGAGCATTTCGCGCATATCGTCAGTGGTACGGATCACCTGATTCGCGTGATCCTGCACGTCACGCACATAGGCACGCAGGCTTTTCGGCATCAGTTCTTCATAATGGTGGCTGAGCTGGTTACAGATATCCTCCATCGGCACGGCGGCGTTGCGCAGCGAGAGCAGATCGCGGCGCAGTTTATACACCTGCTGCACGGCTTGCTGGTTAAACGTGTTCTGGAACATCAGCTTTTCGATGGCGTCGAACTCTTCGGTGTAGCGGTGCAGAATTTCCAGATAGTTATCAACGATGGAATCGAGCACGCAATACAGCGCGTAAGCCGGTCCCTTGCTCATCATGTCCGGGCGTTCTTCGGCGTGTTTGCGGATTTGCTTGTAGCTTGACGACGCGCCGTGGCGGATGGTGATCAGGAAATTTTTGCCGAGAAACAGATGCGTTTCGCCGTACTCGATCGTTTCATTCACCTTTTGCGCGGTGTGCGTGACAATAAACAGCGACTCGCCGTACTGCTCGATTTTCGGCCGCTGATGGGCGGTCAGCGCATCTTCAATCGCCAGGTCATGCAGCCCGAATTCCTCCTGAATACTGCGCATGTACGCATCTTCCGGCTGCCACAAACCGAGCCACACAAAGGTGTCCGGCTCTTTCAGCACTTCGCTGATGTCTTCGACGGTGACATCCTGCAACCGCTTGCCGTCACGGTAGGCAACGCTGTTGATTACTGAATCGCAGCTGGGTTTTTTATCTTCGTTAGAAATGTCGTTCATTTTTTTACCCGATTGTTATTCAGACGAAAATCCCGCCCGCAGGCAGGATTGTTTTCAATGTCTGAACAGAATAGCGCAGTCTGATGGAAATGCGTTTATCGGGAATTCTGAAAAAGGTTTTTCAGCCATCGGTTGAGCGACTGAGCGTTTCCCACGCATCAATATCCGCATTCATCTGTAGCAGTTTTTCCCTCACATACGTGACAGCATCGCTGCCCAGCAGCAATGAGGCCGGTGGCGCAGGGCTGTCAATCAGCGACAAAATGGCCGCTGCGGCTTTCAGCGGATCGCCGGGCTGATGGCCGCTGCGTTTTTCACGTGTGTCGCGGATCGGGCCGAAAGTGTCGTCATAATCCGGAATGCTTCGAGGTGAACGCACCATTGAACGTCCCGCCCAGTCGGTACGAAAAGATCCCGGCTGAATGGCGGTGACGGCAATATTAAAAGGTTTCAGCTCTTTGGTCAGCGTCTCGGAAATCCCCTGTAATGCAAACTTACTGCCGCAGTAATAGCTGATCCCCGGCATCGTAATAAAGCCGCCCATGGACGTGATATTGAGAATATGGCCGCGGCGGCGGGCACGAAAGTAAGGCAGAAACGCTTTGATTACGGCCACCGCGCCAAACACGTTAACGTCAAACTGGTGTAACGCCTCGCTGAGCGGCGATTCTTCCATAATTCCTTCATGTCCGTATCCGGCATTATTGACGAGGATATCGACAGGGCCGGTTTCGCTTTCAATGGCCTCCGCCAGCGCCGAAATGCCGGCAAAATCAGTCACGTCGTGGATATGTCCAAAGCTTCGCCCAGGGGCAATCGCGTCGAATTCTTCTTTGGCCTGCTGGTTACGCAAAGTCCCAGCGACACGGTGACCGGCTTTCAGCGCTTCTTCTGCCAGCGCACGGCCAAAGCCGCTGCTGACGCCGGTAATAAAAAAGAGTTTTGAATGGCTCATAAAATGCTCCTCAGTAACGGGAAACCAGAGTAGGGCGCAGGGCGTTAAATCCGTAGCCCGGATCCTCTCGAATGTTTGCCTGATCCTATGAGACGTCTGGACGGGAATATCGCCCGCTGCCACACTGTTGTGACTTTTCTGTTCACCTCCGGGGGAAACATGACAATCCCATTATCCGCAACCACGAGTCAGATGGTTGCGCTTCTCGATAAGCTGACGCCGCGGGAGGGCTACAATCTCACGTCTCTGCCCGACGTGCGTTTTCTGCGTTCGAACCGCCCGCTGATGCGCACGCCGGTTTTATATGAGCCGGGAATTGTGATTGTGGTGCAGGGAAGAAAACGGGGATTTCTCGGGAATGATGTCTATTTGTATGATGCGCAGCATTATCTGATGGTTGCGGTGCCCGTGCCGTTTACCATGGAAACCGATGCCAGTGAAGATGAGCCGATGCTGGCGATTTACATGCGGCTCGATTTCAGCCTGGCGGCAGATATTTTGTTGCAGCTGGAAGCATATCCGTATCAGCCGGTGGAATTGCCAAAAAGTATGGTGTCCAGCCCGATGGATGAAGCTATGCGCGCGTCCGTATTGCGTTTTTTACAGATAATGGCGTGCCCGCAGGATGCAGAAATTCTGGGAAAAGCGATGCTGCGTGAACTGTATTATCGCGTGATGACCGGTGTGCAGGGCGGCGCGCTGCGCAGTGCGCTGAGGATGCAGGGGCAGTTCGGCAAAGTGATGAAGGCGCTGCGAAAGTTGCATACAGAATACGCTACGCATCTGGATGTGAATGCGCTGGCGAAAGAGGCGGGAATGAGCCTGCCGACTTTCCACAGTCATTTCAAAAGCATTACCGATACGTCGCCGATACAGTATCTGAAATCCACCCGTCTGCATCAGGCCAGATTACTGATGTTACGCAATAATCTGACGGCTTCAGCAGCGGGTGTGCAGGTGGGTTACGAAAGCGTTTCTCAGTTCAGCCGCGAATTTAAACGTTTATTCGGGCTGACGCCGGTAAACGAAGTTGAGCGAATGAGGCTGAATTTTTCTTTACCTGCCCCGGTCACGCCTTCGGATTTTATCTCGTCACATTAAACCGCCTTTACGGCGTTATCCCCGACGTCGTTTTGACTTTCACATCCGTCGCTGCCGCCGGACCAAACACGGTGTAGGTCGGTAAATCGACGTTCTGGTACGGCTCCCAGCCGCCGCCGAGGGCTTTGTACAGTGACACCAGATCGGTGCTGGTTTTCACTTTCGCTTCGGCGGATTGCTGATGCGCCTGCGCGAGCTGGCGCTGGGCGTCGAGCACGTTGATGAACGTGGAAAGTCCCTGACGGTAACTGTCGCTGGCGAGATCAAACGCCGTCTGTAACGCTTCGGTCGTCTGGTCTAATCCGTTCACCTGATCCTGATCCGTGCGGTAATTCACCAGCGCATTATCGACGTCCTGAAGCGCGGTCAGCACCGTCTGTCGATAGTTCAGCGCGGCATTGGCCTGCTGCGCACGGGAAAGATGCACGCTGGAAACCAGACGTCCGCCCTGGAAGATCGGCAGCGTGACCTGCGGGCCAAAGGAGTAGAAATGGCTGCTCCAGTTGTCGAGATAACTGACGT
Organism: Rahnella sp. BCC 1045; assembly: GCF_019049615.1. Lineage (NCBI taxonomy): Bacteria > Pseudomonadati > Pseudomonadota > Gammaproteobacteria > Enterobacterales > Yersiniaceae > Rahnella > Rahnella sp. BCC 1045. The sequence goes on from NZ_JAFMOZ010000144.1 coordinate 55,092, forward strand.
CAGTGTTACGCATCCCGAACTGACCGGTGAGGGAAATACTCGGGAACATCTGCGCGACGGAGACGCCGATATTGGCCGTCGCCGCGTGAAGATCGGCTTCGGCTTTACGCACGTCCGGGCGACGACGCGCCAGCTGCGACGGGACGCCAACCGGGACGGCGGCGGGCAGGGCAGGCATCGGTTTTGGTGCGGTCAGTTCGGCATCCAGCGACCCCGGCGTCTGGCCGAGCAGAACCGCCAGCCCGTTCATCGCCTGACGCTCCTGCGCCTGATACTGCGGCAACTGGGCGCGCAATGAACCCAGCTGTGCGCGGGCATTTTCGACATCCAGCTGTGGAGAAAGGCCGTTCTTCTGGCGGTTTTGCGTGAGATCCAGCGTCTGCTGCGCCACGTCGATTTGCGTCTGAATCGCCGCCGTCACGCTTTGCGCACCGCGGAGTTGCAGATACGTGCGGGCGACTTCGGCTTCCAGCGACACCAGCGCATCGTTACGCTGTTCGACGGAAGACTGCGTCTGCGCATTCGCGGCCTCAACCTGACGCCGCGTGCCGCCAAATAGATCCAGCTCCCAGCTGGCATCGAAACTTCCCTGATACAGATTGACCGGGCGTGTCGCCGTATCAATGGCGCTGGACGCTTCCGGGCTGAGATCGTTCAGCTGCTGTGAAGCCCCGCTGGAATCCAGAATGCCCTTCAGGCCAAGCTGCTGACGCGTGGCTTTCGCGCTGCCCTGAACCGACGGCAGCCAGGCGCCTTCAGCCTGTTTGACCTGTTCGCGGGCACCGGCAATGCGCAGCACCGCCTGTTGCAGGGAGATATTCCCGGCAATCGCACGGGTGATCAGGCTGTCGAGCTGCGGGTCGTTAAACGCTTTCCACCATAACGGATTCGGCTCTGACGGCAGGGCGATAGAGGCGCCGTCGGCGTCTTTCGGCTTCGTCATATCGTTATAAGCGCCCGGCGTGACCGGATTCGGTTTCTGGTAATCAGGGCCCACTGAGCAGCCCGCCAGCGCCAGCGTGAGAGCCGAAACGGTAAACAGCGTGGTCTTATTTAACTTCCGGGTCGTATTCAACTTAATGTGCTCCGGCATTACCTTCGCTCTTAACCGGCGAAAGCAGGAAACAAAATGGGATCAAAATAACAGCGACGATGGCGCAATAGCCGAACACATCGATGTAAGCCAGGATGCGCGATTGCGAGATCATTTCCTGATACATCTTCACGGTGGCGAGCTGCATCGGGTCGCCGGCGACGTGGGCGAAATCGCGGATCGCGGCGGCACTTTTGCTGACGGCCTGATTAAACTGTTCATTCAGCGGCGACATGTTGTGCACCATGTGTGCGCTGTGTGCCTGCGTTCGTTCGGTCACACCGGCCGTTGCCAGCGAAATCCCGATCGAGCCTGCGACGTTACGGAACATGGTAAACAGCGCGGCGGCGTCGGCGTTCATCCGCTGCGGAATAGTGATGAACGCGATGGTCGTCAGCGGCACAAACAGGAAGCCCAGCCCGATCGACTGCGCGCTGCGGTACATCACCAGCGTTGTGAAATCGACGTCCGGCGTCAGCGTGGCAGAATAGATAAACGACGCGGCGAGCAGGAAGAAGCCGAAAGCAATGATGTAACGCGTCTGCACAATCGGCATCAGTTTCAGCACCAGCGGGATCGACAACACAATCAGCACCGCGCCGGGCGACATCACCAGCCCGGAGAGCGTGGCGGTATAGCCTAACTGTTGTTGCGCCAGCTGCGGAATCACCACCGAACTGCCGTACAAAATCATCGCCATACCGGCCATCAGTAAACCGGCGACCGCGAAGTTTTTATCCTTCATACAGCGCAGATCGACCACCGGTTTTTTGGCATAAAGCAGCCAGTAAATCGCGCCGACAATGCCGGTGGCCGCCAGCACCGCAAAGGTGACGATGAAGCCGGATTTAAACCAGTCGTCGTCCTCACCGCGGTCCATCATGACCTGCAAACAGCCCAGCCCGAGCGCAATCAGCCCGATACCGATGTAATCAATACTGAGTTTGCCTTTGGCTTTACGCTCCCACGGCGGATCTTCCAGCAACTGATAAATCGCCAGCAGGGCGATAATCCCCACCGGAATGTTGATGAGAAACACCCAGCGCCAGCTGAAATTATCGGTGATGTAACCGCCGAGCGTCGGCCCGACAACCGGGGCCACGATGATGGCAATCGATGAAAGGCCAAACGCCTTGCCGCGATCTTCCGGCTTGAAATAATCCAGCAGCACCGATTGCTGGATCGGCTGTAAACCGCCGCCGAAGAACCCCTGCAACACGCGGAACAAAATCATCTGCCACAGCTCAGTGGCGATACCGCACAGGAAAGAGCAAACGGTAAACATCGCGATACAGATCAGAAAGTAGGTTTTGCGGCCCATCACGCGGCTGAGGAACGCGGAAATCGGCAACACAATGCCGTTGGCCACCAGATATGACGTTAAAACCCAGGTCGATTCGTCATAACTGGAGGACAGCGAACCGGCGACGTGCGGCAGCGCCACGTTAACGATGGTGGTGTCCAGGATTTCCATGAACACCGCAATGGTTACGACGGCGGCAACTGCCCACGGATTGGCCTTGGGTTTCCAGTAGCTGCGATCTTCATTCATTCGACGGTCACCGTCGGTTCAACAGACAGGCCGAGCGGCAGATGATGATTTTCATCCAGGCCGCTGTCGATGACGATTTTGACCGGAACGCGCTGCACAATTTTCACATAGTTACCGGTGGCATTTTCGGCCGGGAAGGCCGAGAAGCGTGAGCCGGTGCCTTGCTGAATACTGTCGACGTGACCATGAAGTTTGATATCCGGGAACGCATCAACGGTGATTTCAACTTTATTGCCCGGACGCATGCGCTCAAGCTGCGATTCTTTATAGTTGGCGGCGATCCAGATCTCTTTCGACACCACCGAGAACAGCGACGAACCGGCCTGCACCAGCGTACCGAGCTGCACATTACGTTTGGTGACGTAGCCGTCGAACGGTGCGCGAACCTGCGCATACGAGAGATTCAGTGTGGCGTTTTCGAGCTGCGCTTTGGCCTGTTCAACCTGTTGCTGACGGGCTTCAACGTTGGTTTCGGCCTGACGAATATTCAGCTGAACCTGCGCGGCGACCTGCACCTGCGCTTTGGCATTTTCCAGGTCTGCGGCGGCTGAACGCACCTGCGCGTTGGACGTATCGATATTCTGTTGCGTGGTCGCCCGCGGATCGACACCACGCTGACGACGGAAATCTGCCGTAGCGTTAAGTAAGTTGGCTTCCGCACGCGTCTGCTGAGCCTTTGCCTGCGCCAGCTGCGCCGGATACTGCACTTTCGCCAGATCATACTGAACCTGCGCCTGATGCAGTTGGGCAACCGCCAGCCCAAGCTGCGCCTGCGCGGCATCGCGCTGCGCGGTGGCATCACGGGGATCGATTTCGACCAGCAGATCGCCTTTATGTACAAACTGGTTATCTTTCACCGCCAGATTAGTGACATAACCGGCGATTTTCGGCGCGATGGTCACGGCGTCGCCTTCGGTAAAGGCATCGTCGGTGCTGATCTGATCTTTAGTCATCAGCCACCAGACCAGCGCCACGACCAGCATGACAACTACAACAATACCGAGAATAATCAGCGGCTTTTTGCCGGGGCCTTTGCGTTTCTCGTCCGGTTCTCCGGCGTCGTTATGGGAAGATTTATTGTCCTGTGTGTGGCCTTCTCCTGATTTCACCTGGCTGGAGTCGAGTTCTGACTGTTCGGAACGTGCGTCATCTGACGCGGAAGGTTTTGCATTGTTATCGTTTGTCATAGTGCTCTTCTGGTTATCGGCGACCGCGCGCCGGAACAAAGAAATCTTGTTTTAAGCTAGATTGTATTGATGTAAATGCAAGTAAATATAGGTCAATAAACCTTAGTCAGGGCACGAAGATCCAAACCATAGGGAAGGTCTTAAAAAATGAAAATGGGTTATAATGCCGGACTGGTATTTGTATTTATCAAATTTAGTTGATCCTCTGCTTCAGGAATTCCTGTGAATAATTCTCAAAAAAACCGGCTTGTCCGGAGCCATTCATGAGTCGCCCGGCCCCTTCCTATAAAGGGCTGACGCGTATCGCTTCTCTGGTTTCTGTCTGCGTGGCGCTGGTGCTGGTGTGCATCAAAGTCTGGGCGTGGGTGGCGACGGGCTCTATTGCTTTGCTGACGTCGGCAGCAGACGGGCTGGTCGATGTGCTGGCGTCCATGGTGACGCTGATTGGCGTGCGTTACGCGCTGCGTCCTGCCGACAAAGGGCACCGTTACGGGCACGGCAAAGCCGAAGCCGTCGCCGCTTTTGTTCAGGCGTTGTTGCTGGGTGCAGCCGGGCTGGTGCTCGGCGGGGAATCCATCGGACGCATTATTAACCCGGCGCCGCTGGCGCAACTCGGGCTGGGGATCTGGGTCATTATCATCAGCTGTGTGGCGGCGACCGGCCTGGTGCTGATGCAAACGTACGTGGTGAAGCGCACCGGTTCCACGGCGATTGCCGCTGATCGCGCGCATTACATCACCGACGTTGCGGTGAATATCGCCGTGCTGCTGGCGCTGATTTTCGAACGCTATTTTGGCTGGACGCGTTCTGACTCCATCGGCGCGTTGCTGATTTCTTTCTATATGATCTGGAATGCACGCGGCATGGCGGCGGATGCGCTGACGCAGTTGCTGGACCGGGAGCTGAGCGCCGATGACCGTAAACGCGTCAAAGAAGCTGTGCTGAGCGTGACCGGCGTGAAAGGCGTGCATGATATCCGCACCCGTAACGGCGGCGACCGCGTTTTTGTGGAGTTCCATGTGGAAGTTGACGGCAACCTGAGCGTGGATATCGGGCACGATATCGGCGACGCGGCCGAAATGGCGGTGGGCAAATTGTTCAAGTTTGCCGATGTGACGGCGCACCTTGAGCCGGACGGCATCGACGACGATCGTCTCGATAACCTGCTGCGCTGACTGGCTGTCGTTATCCGCTGTCGTTATCTGCAATAAAGAAAACCTCCGCCAAATTTGACGGAGGTTTTTTGTTTGGTGTTAATAAACGTCAATAAATCAGTGCGTGCGCATTCCCGCCGCGGCCATCAGCAATTTAAACACCGAGGCGACAACAAACAGCGCCAGTACGCTGCCCAGCCAGATAGTCGCCATCCAGCCGACGCGTTTCCAGAAAGGCTGACGGATAACGGTTTCATCATCCATTTCCCTGATGAGCTTCTTCATTTACTCCTCCGTATCTCAGTGATAGCCCTGTTCCGGCGTCACTTTCCCTCTGAACACGTAATAGCTCCAGAAGGTATAAACCAGAATAATTGGGATAATAAACAGCGCGCCGACCAGCATGAATCCCTGACTTTGCGGCGGAGCGGACGCCTCCCAGAGGGAGACGGACGGGGGAATAATGTTCGGCCAGATGCTGATCTCAAGGCCGGTATATCCGAGGAAAATCAGCGCCAGCGTCAGCAGGAACGGCGAGTGGTGTGCCTGACGGTTTACCGCGCGCAACATCCAGAACGCCACCACTAACACCAGCACCGGAACCGGCAGGAACCAGAACAGATTCGGCACACTGAACCAGCGCGTGGCGATGGCGGCGTGCGTCAGCGGCGTCCAGATGCTGATGATCACCAGCACGGTCAGAAAGGTGAAAAGCAGCGGTTTTGCGCAGCGGTGCATGCTTTCCTGCAGGCGGCCTTCGGTTTTCATAATCAGCCACGTACAGCCGAGCAGGGCGTAGGTCACGACCAGCCCGAAGCCGCAGAACAGATTGAACGGCGTCAGCCAGTCCAGCGCGCCACCAGCATAGGCACGGTTAGCCACCGGAATGCCGCCGACGACCGCGCCGAGCACCACGCCCTGGCAAAACGTTGCCAGCACTGAACCGGCGATAAACGATTTGTCCCAGACGTGGCGCTTTGCCGCACTGGCTTTGAAGCGAAATTCAAAGGCCACGCCGCGGAAAATCAGGCCGAACAGCATTAATGTGAGCGGAATAGTCAGCGCGTCGAGCACCACGGAATACGCCAGAGGAAACGCGCCAAACAGCGCCGCACCGCCGAGTACCAGCCAGGTTTCGTTACCGTCCCAGACAGGCGCCACGGTGTTCATCATCACATCGCGCTCATGCTCTGCTTTCACCAGCGGGAACAACAGGCCGATGCCCAGATCAAAGCCGTCCATCACCACGTACATCATCACGCCAAAGACGATGATCAAAAACCAAATCAGCGGAAGATCGATACCCATTTTCAGACTCCTTCGTCGTTCAGCGGTTCTTTAATAGCCGACAGCGGACGCGCCGGTGTGCGATGTTGCCCCAGTCCGCCGTGATCCTGACTCTGACCCTCATGCGGCTGCGGCCCTTTGCGGATAAGCTTCATCATGTAGAGATAACCGACGCCAAACACCGAGGAATAAATCACCACGAACAGCAGCAGGCTGATGCTCATCTGCATCTCGCCGTGGCTGGAAACGGCGTCTTTCGTGCGCAGCAGACCATAAACCACCCACGGCTGGCGGCCAATTTCAGTGGTAAACCAGCCCGCCAGCAGGGCAATCAGACCAGACGGCCCCATCAGTAATGCAAACCGCAAAAATGCTCTGTTTTCATAAAGATTACCGCGCCAGCGGAGCCAGAGGCTCCACAATCCCAGCACGATCATCAGCATGCCGAGCCCGGCCATAATGCGGAAACTGTAGAAAACGATGGTCGGGTCAGGCCGGTCTTCTTTCGGGAATGATTTCAGCGCCGGGATTTGCTGCGTCAGGCTGTGCGTGAGGATCAGGCTGCCGAGATAGGGGATTTCCAGCGAATAACGCGTTTCCTCGCGTTCCTTATCCGGATACCCAAACAGAATCAGCGGCGACGGCTCGCTGTTTTTATTCTCCCAGTGGCCTTCAATTGCCGCGATTTTCGCGGGCTGATATTTCAGCGTGTTCAGCCCGTGCGCGTCGCCAATCAGCGCCTGAACCGGAGAAACGATCAGCGCCATCCACATTGCCATCGACAGCATGGTGCGCATCGCCGGGGTATTGCGCCCTTTAAGCAGATGCCAGGCGGCAGACGCGCCGACGAAAAACGCCGATGACAGGAATGCGGCGGTGGTCATATGCAGCAAACGGTAGGGAAACGACGGGTTGAAAATGACTTTCAGCCAGTCCACCGGCACCACCTGATTGTTGACGATCTCAAAGCCCTGCGGCGTCTGCATCCAGCTGTTAGACGCGAGGATCCAGAACGTGGACATCAGCGTGCCGAGCGCGACCATACAGGTGGCGAAAAAGTGCAGACCGGGGCCGACACGGTTCCAGCCGAACAGCATCACGCCCAGAAAACCCGCTTCAAGGAAGAAGGCGGTCAATACTTCGTAAGTCAGCAGGGGGCCGGTAATGCTGCCTGCAAATGATGAGAAAAAGCTCCAGTTAGTCCCGAACTGATACGCCATCACCAGCCCGGAAACCACGCCCATGCCGAAATTCACGGCAAAGATTTTTGACCAGAAATGATAGAGGTCGCGATATTCCTCTTTTTTGGTTTTAAGCCACATCCCTTCAAGCACCGCCAGAAAACTGGCCAGCCCGATGGTGATGGCGGGGAAAATTATATGGAAAGAAACGGTGAAAGCGAACTGTATACGCGCCAGTTCGAAGGCATCTAAACCCAACATGAGAGGACCTATTTTTATAGCAGATGATGAAAGGGGATTTAACCATGAAGGGGAGTGGGTATAACAGGAACAGTATTATGATAATCAGGTATAACAGTTTCGACCTGGAGGTGGTTTTAATAGCAGTTCAAGACGATTTCAGTTTCTCACTTGCAGCGGGGGCTGTCGGCGGACTGAGAAAGTTTCGGTTATTTAAAACCAAGACCCGTTTGGGCGGCGAGCCCTTCAACTCTCTCAATCGCCCCCCTCACATCTGCGAAACAGACATCCCCCGGCATGTTCGCCATATCCGGCGTACTCAGACACCGGTCGATAATCACTGCCAGATCCTGCTCCGTCAGGCCCTGCGCGATATGTGAAAGCTGCGTCGGGATCGCGCTGGCACGCGCCAGGGCTAAGGCGGTTTGCAGCTCTTCATCGCTGCGGCCTTCGAGTGCCAGCAGGCACAGATTCCCGTAGCCTACCAGCAGACCGTGGGCGACGTGGCGGGTTTTAGCGCAGGCGGTGAAACCTTCGTATAACGCGTGGGATGCGCCGGTGTGTGCGCCGTTGCTCATAATGGACGTCAGTCCGGCGTAGAGGAAAATCGCATCGAGAACCTGTTCGAGCGCGTTGTTGGCTTTGCCGTCCTGCACCGCGAAGCAGGCGTCGGCGGCGAAGTGTTCGATGAGCGTATAGCAAAGTTCACTGTTGGTTCTCGCAACACCGGCAAGGCCGGTGAGCCGGGTCAGGTCACTGATGGCACGGTATTCGTACCATTTTGCCAGCGTGTCGCCGATACCGGCTGAAAGCCACGGCAGCGGAGAAGCTGCGAGCAAATCAGCGTCGATCACCGCTGCCGCCGGGCCGCAGGGAAGCGGAACCATGTCTCGGAACTCGCCGTCCTCATGATAACGAAACGCCAGCGAGGTGACGGCGGAGCAGGTGCCCGCGATGCTCGGCAACGTGACGACCGGAATATTGCAGGCGACGCCCGCCGCTTTGGCAGTATCCAGCGCCTTTCCGCCGCCGGTGGCGATAATCACTTCAACGCCCTGTGTGCGGAAAACGTCCGCCAGCCGGTTGATTTCCTGCTGGCAACATTCGCCGTTGAAGATTTCACTGCCGAGATAACTGACCATCTGTTGTTCGAGCTGATCGGCGACTTTGGCTTCCACGCTGGCAATTGCCCGTTTACCGCCGACCAATAACGTCCGCTGGCCGAGACGTCCGCACATTGCGCCTAAATGTTTAATCGCTCCGCGTCCGCGAAGCACGCTGGCAGGAAAAACCAAACGGTGGGTGAACATGGCTGCCCTCAGATAAACGCATAAAACGGGGTGTTTTATGAAGTATAGAAGGCGCGTGGTGAAGTGCCGGAATATCAGCGGCGGCGCTGGCGCACGGCGTCATGGGTTTTGCGTAAGGCGTCCCGCGCGCCGGGTAAACGCTGCGCGACGCCGATATACAGGCAATCGATAATCAGCAACTGGCTGGTGCGGCTCGCCATCGCGGCGGCGCGGAAACCCAGTTCGCGGCTGCTGGTGAGCAGCACAATGTCGGCTTTGCGCGCCAGCGGTGACCGGCCATTGGCGGTGATGGCGAGCGTTGCCGCACCGGCGTTTTTCGCATGCAGCAGGGCGTCCAGCACGCCCGCCGTTTCGCCGGAATGGGAAATCGCCAGCGCGACATCCGCCGCCGTTAACTGACAGGCGCTCACCAGGCTTTCATCGGTGCTGCCGAACGTCTGGGCGATAAGGCCGATGCGGCGCAGTTTCTGGCAAAAATCCTGTGCTACAAGCGAAGATGCGCCTGCGCCGTAGACGTCAATCCGCCGCGCCTGAGCCAGCGCCGCAACGGCTTCTTCCAGCGCTTCGCCTTTCAGCAACTGCGCCGTCGCCGTCGCGCCTTCCACCTCAAACGCCAGCAGCTTATGCAGGATTTGCTTCGGCGAATCGGTTTCATTAATGTCTGCCGCCAGTGGCGATTCAGCGTGTGGTAGCGCAAGGGGCAATTCTGCCGCCAGCGCCAGCCGCAGCGCGGGGTACCCCTCAAACCCTAATCGTTTGCTGGTTCGCACCACCGTGGCGGTACTGGTTTGCGCAAGCTGCGCCAGTGCCGTTACGCTCAATTTTGCGACATCCGGCGGGCTCAGCATAATGAGGGTGATGATCCGTTTTTCAGCCGGTGAAAAGCTGCCCTGCAAAGCCTGTAAACGCGATTGCAAATTCATCGGTTATTTTTCCAGTTCGCGAAGATGGTCGTCTTTGCGCAGCGTCATCAGCGCAAACAGGCTGACCACGCAGGTTGCCACCACGTAATACGCCGGAATATCCAGATTCCCGGTTTCTTTAATCAGGCCGGTGATGATAAGTCCGGCGCAGCCGGAGAACACGGCGTTCGACAGCGAATACGACAGCCCGAGGCCGGTATAGCGCACGCGGGTTGGGAACATTTCAGCCAGCATTGCCGGGCCGGGGCCTGCAATCATGCCGATGGTTGCACCGGCAATCAGCACGGCGACGCCTTTTGCCAGCAGGCTGCTTTCCGGGTTTTGCAGCAGATGCAGCAGCGGAAAGCTGAGAATAATCACCGCCAGCACGGCAATCATCATCACTTTTTTGCGGCCGATTTTGTCACTCAGCCAGCCCGATGGCAGGATCGCAATCGCGAAACCGACGTTCGCCAGCACGGTCGCGACCAGCGCCTGCAAAAACGTGGCGTGAAGCGAGGTTTGCAGATACGACGGCATCACCACCAGGAAGGTGTAACCGCCCGCCGACCAGCCCATCATGCGGCCAATCCCCAGCGCGATAGCTTTGGCGGTTGCCAGCGTTGAGGCTTTTTCTTCCTCCGTGCGCGGCGCGTTTTTTTCCGGTTTCTGGCTGGCAATAAAGGTCGGTGTTTCGTCAAGTTTAAGGCGCAGGTAAAGCGCCACCAGCCCCATCGGCAGGGCCAGCAGGAACGGAATGCGCCAGCCCCAGGCTTTCATTTCAGCATCCGGCAGCCACTGCACCAGAATGGCCACCAGCGCCACGCCGGTCAGCAGGCCGAGTGAAACGGTGAAAGACTGCCACGCGCCGTAAATTCCGCGTTTGCCTTTCGGGGCGAACTCTGTCATCAGCGAAACTGCGCCGCCAAATTCACCGCCTGCAAACAGGCCCTGGAACATGCGCATCAGCGTCAGTAACAGCGGCGCGGCGACGCCAATTTGTGCGTAAGTCGGCAGGATACCGATGATGGCGGTGGCGAGGGTCATCAGTAATACCACGGCAATCAGCGTGGGCTTACGGCCAATGCGGTCGCCGATGCGGCCAAAGATAATGGCGCCAATCGGGCGGCAGAAAAAGGCCAGTGCAAACGATGCGTACGTCAGAAGCAAACCGGTCATGCCGGTCTGGCCTTCGAGCGTGAAAAAGTTACCGGCGATCAGTGTCGCCAGATAACCGTAAACGCCAAATTCGTACCATTCGATAAAGTTGCCCACTGAACCGGCGACTAACGCGCGGCGTGACTGGCTGGCAGAGGCAGGGGAAAGCTGTCCGGTGCGGGTCATCATTAACCTCATAAAAGGAGAGAAACGGCGGGAATAGAATGTAAATAATTTTCTAAATTCAGGTGATTATTATGTCAATAATTTTCATGTTTTGAACAAAATAAAAGCGGAATCTGTGGGGTAAGGCAGATTTTTTGGCAGAAACGGCAGAGTTCAGGGCATAAAAAAAGGCTGCGCCCGTGAAGGTGCAGCCTGTTTAAAGAAGAGGGCGTTACAGCGTGTGGATATCGATACCGTCGCCGATATTACTTTTCTGGTAATAAGCCCGCGGGACTTCTACCTGATACTGTTTGTCGGCGTAGGCGACTTCCAGAATAAAACGTTCGTTCTCATAAGATTCTACCGGAATAAATCCGAAGAACCCTTCCGTTACGCTGATGGTGCGGGTAGACGGAATCGCATAACGATGAACAATCCTTGCTCTGAGCGGCTGCTGATTGCCGGTTAACGTGTTCCATACGCGGTTAACGGGTTGCGCCAGAGTATCAATCACCTCTGAGGCCAGCGAGTTAAGAGCGGATGGCCAGCTCTTAGGTTTTTTCATTGTCATGATGAATACCTCGTTGGTCTATATAACCCAATTCATATAATTATCCGCTGCTAAGATCCAATCATTTTTTACGCTAAGTTTATTCAGCTTTTGTAAGTGGCTGGCAGATTTGCAAATTACTCCGCGAGAGTTTTACGTCTTTTGCCGGATTTGCGTTCTGCTAGCAATAACGGGCAGGAAGGGCACATGGCGTGATCGGCCAGATCGTAGCGCAGACAGCATTGTTTGCGATACTGCGGGCTGTCAGGATCGGAAGGGTCTTCGGCGCGCATCGGCTGAAACAACGGGTTTTTGCCGCCGTAGCGCAGCTCGCGTGATTCCATCAACGTCATACCGTCAGAAATATCAGCATCAACCAGTTCCGCCTGTTTCACGCCCCAGCCAACGCGTATCGCCGCATTGCTCCAGTAAATACCCGGTTTCAGCCCGGAGAATTCTGCCAGTGCTTCGCAAATCGGGCGCAGCTGCTGCTCGATCATCACGTCAAACCGCGCCATGGGCTCCTGTGAAATCAGCGCTTCGCCTTCGCCATCCAGATAAATCTGCGCCGGTAAGCCTTCTTCCTGCATACACAGATAGACATTTTCAGCGGCGATAGGTAACTGCCAGCCGTGGCGCAGGGAAACGATTACCCAGCTTGGCAGCAGGGTAGCGAAATACCATTGTGACCACATCGAGATACGTGCGCGGCGGGTATCGCACTTTGCGGCATCGGCCGCATTGGCGTCCAGATAGCGTTTGAGCACGCTGGCACAGCCTTCCGCCGTCGTGAGGTGCGACATCGGCACGGCATTCGTCACCAGCGGCGACATAGGTTTGAAAGTATCGGCAACCCAGCTGACCGGCGTTTCGCGGAAACTGTCGAGGAGTGTTTGCATCATTGCGTTATAAACGTCATTCGGCTCTGTAAATCATGGGAATAGAGTATCGAATATTAAAGCGGAATAGTAATGATTTCGATTTAGATTGAGGGTTTTCGCCTCCCGTTACGAAGGGGGAGGCGCAGAGGGCTTAACCGGCGACACTGACGCCGGCTTGTTTCAAAATATCACGCACAATTTTTTGTTTATCACTACTCAGTGGCAACGCCGGTTTCAGCGAATAAACAGGTACGTCGATACCGACCTGCGAGATGGCGTATTTGATGACGTTGTAAATGGGCGTATCCAGCGTGTAGAGCGACGGCAGGAAAGATAACCGCTGTTGCAGTTCTACCGCAGTGGCGAAATCTTTCTCTTTAAAAGCGCGGTAAATTCCGCAAGTGAGGTACGGCGCAAAGTTGGCGCTGGCGGGAATAGCACCGTCCCCGCCGAGAATTAGCGTACCGAACAGATATTCGTCATAACCAGAAAATACCGCGAAATCAGGGCGTTCAGGTTTCACGGCCTGTATCGTTTCGCGAATATGATTGAGACTGTCGACGGTGTCTTTCAGTCCGACGATGTTCGGGCAATCCAGCGCCAGGCGTTTAATCAGACTGACGGGAATCGGCTGACCTGTCAGCGCCGGATAGTTATACAGAATCACCGGCAGACCCGCGTTTTCAGCAAGGGTGCGGTAATGCAGATACAGCGCTTCTTCGGTCAGCGGATTGTAATAGGGATTCACCACCACCACGCCGTCCGCCCCGACGCTTTTAGCGTGTTGTGCGAACGCCAGCGTTTCCGCCGTGCCGGGATGTGCAGCTCCGATCAGCACCGGCACGCGTCCGGCAACGTGTCTGGTGCAAAATTCGGCGACTTCATGCCGCAGTTCGCGGGACATATGCGCAAATTCTCCCGCGCTGCCGAGGAAAAACAGGCCGTTTACGCCGCCTTCAATCGCAAAATCAATCAGGCGCGCCATACCCTGACGGTCAAGCTGTTCGTTTTCATTCAGGATTGTTGCGACCGGTGGGATCACGCCATGAAACAGTGGACGGGTCATATATTCGTTCTCCATATGAAAGTGCAAAGTACTCAACACTCCATTTATAGAACGGCGTTTCAAATTTTTATAGCGATGGGATCGAATTACATCGTTTTAGCGAAGATTTGGAAGGGGAGTCACAAAGAGGGAGTTAACTCCCCTGCGAAGTGGGAGGAGCAAAAAAGCCCGTTCGGCTCCGCTCTCCGCTAAGGAAAGTGGGGTATCAATGCCATCTCCGAAATGACCCTCTTTTTCGCACTTTCGCTAACGTATTGATTTCAATGAATCACTTATTGCATCAAAAAAAGAGGGTATTTCTTCCCAAAGAGGAATAATCTTTTGCAGTTCAGAGTCTAAACCCCGAAACCTAACAGTTCACTGCCGCACAGGCAGCTTAGAAATAGCAAATGCAGCTGATAAATGCCGATTAAAAGTTCACTGCCGCACAGGCAGTCGCTTGCGTTCATGATGTGTCCGGTCTGAACATCCCCCTTTGCAGGGGGAGGAACAAGGTAGATCCAAAACTACATCACCAGCGCCTGACCGTCTTTGCGGGATTCCGTCCCGGCCAGATACCCGCCTGCCGGATTCACCACAATCACTTGTGCGCCGCCGAACGAATGGCCGCCAAGCGGATCTTCGACAATCAGCTCATGCCCCATCGCCCGCAGCGCGGCCAGCGTATTGTGGTCATACGTGGCTTCCATCGCGACCTGACGGCCACCGTTAATCCGCCAGCGCGGCGCATCGATGGCGGCCTGCGGATTTTGCTTGTACAGCATAATTCGCAGCGCCAGTTGCAGATGTCCCTGCGCCTGCATCGGGCCGCCCATCAGGCCGAAGGACATCAGCGGTTTGCCTTCGCCGTCCTGCGCAAACGCCGGAATAATGGTGTGCAGCGTGCGTTTATTCGGCGCGACGCAGTTGGCGTGCTGCTGATCGAGCGTAAAGCCGCAGCCACGATTTTGCATACTGATGCCGGTTCCCGGTACGACAACGCCGGAACCGAAACCCATGTAGTTGGATTGAATAAACGATACCATCATGCCGCTGGAATCGGCGGTGGTGAGGTAAACCGTGCCCCCCGGACGCGGTGCGCCGTAGGTCACGTCGCTGGCTTTCGTGCGGTCAATCAGGCGCGCACGTTCTTCCAGATACGCATCGTTCAGGAACAGTTGCGGGTCGAACTGCATGTGGTCGTTATCGGTGACGTGCTGATCCAAATCGGCCAGCGCCAGTTTCATTGCTTCGATGCACAGATGCGTGGTTTCGACGGAATCCACCGGTTTATCGCCGATGTTAAGCTTACCGAGAATGCCCAATGCAATCAGCGTGGCGATACCCTGACCGTTTGGCGGCAGTTCGTGAACCGAACCGCCTGCGAACGATTGTTGCAGGGTTTCCACCCAGTCGGCTTTGTGATTCGCCAGGTCATCGTGGGTTATCGCACCGCCAAATTCCCGGCTGTGGGCGATCATTTTATCGGCCAGCTCGCCGCGGTAGAACGCTTCGCCTTCGGTTTTGGCGATCAGCTCCAGCGTATCGGCCAGCTGAGGATTACGGAAGATTTCGCCGATTTTTGGGGCACGACCTTCCGGCGCGAAACATTCCATAAAACCCGGCTGATTGTGCAGTTTTTTCACCGCTATTTCCCACAGGCGGCCAATCAGCGGCGATACCGGAAAACCGTTACGGGCGTAATCGATCGCCGGTTGTGCCAGCGTGGTCAGCGGCAGGGTGCCAAAACGTTTTGCCAGCGCCACCCAGCCGGAAACCGCGCCCGGCACGGTGACGGCGTCCCAGCCATAGGTCGGCACGGCTTCATAGCCTTTAGAGGCGAAATACTCCGGCGTCCACGCCGCCGGTGAGCGGCCCGATGCATTCAGGCCGTGAGCTTTTTTACCGTCCCAGATAATCGCAAAAGCGTCGCTGCCCACGCCGTTACCGCTGGGTTCCAGCACGGTCAGCGCGATGGCGGTGGCGATGGCCGCATCGGCCGCGTTTCCGCCGAGCATCAGCATTTTCATCCCGGCCTGTGCTGCCAGCGGCTGGGAGGCGCAGACCGCATTGGCCCCCATCATCGTCGGGCGCAGGGTAGGATAAGCGGCGTTAAAATCGTAATTCTCAGACATCATTATTCCTTTTAGAAAACGCGTTATTCAGAGCGGGGATCGAGCGCATCACGCAGCCCGTCACCCAGCAAATTAAAACCTTGTACCGTCATAAAAATCGCCAGACCGGGGAAAATCGACATCCACGGCGACTGTTCGAGGAAGCTGCGCGCGGTATTAAGCATCGCGCCCCACGAGGCGTCCGGCGGTTGCTGCCCCAGCCCGAGAAACGACAGGCTGGCTTCGGTAATGATGGCCGACGCCACCGCCAGCGTGGCCTGCACCAGAATTGGCGACAGCACGTTGGGCAGCACATATTTCAGTAAAATCCAGCGGTCTGGCAGGCCAATCGCCCGCGCGCCTTCGATGTATTCTTCATTGCGGATGCTCATGACCTGCGCGCGTGTCAGACGGGCAAAAATCGGCATCGCAGATAGCCCGATGGCAATCATCGCATTCCCCAGACTTGGCCCGAGAAATGCGCCGAGCGCAATCGCCAGCACCAGAAACGGACAGGAGAGCAGCGCCTCAACCACGCGGGAAATAATCCCGTCCAGCCAGCCCTGCCAGTAACCGGCAATCAACCCCAGCGGAACGCCAATCACAATCGCGATAATCACCGACACGCAACCGGCCATCAGCGACGTGCGAGCGCCCCAGAACAGACGCGACAAAATATCGCGCCCCAGTTCGTCGGTGCCCAGCCAGTGCAGGGCGGAAGGCGCTTTTCGCACCTCCATGAAATTGGCTTTTATCGGATCAAACGGTGATATCCACGGTGCCAGAAGTGCCAGCAAAGCGAACGTCAGCACAAGGATCGCGCCGATGACCGCGCTTTTATTGCGCAAAAACTTACGCAGAACGCGGTTTGGCTCGCGGGTGTTGAGTGACGTTGTCACGGGAATAACGGAAACACTCATTTCAGGCTCTCCGCATACGTGGATTAACCAGAACATACAGCACGTCGGCCAGCAGATTCATCAGCAGAAAACCGACCGCCACGACCATCACCACACCCTGAACCACCGCGTAATCACGGTTAAAAACGGAATCAACAATCATCTTGCCGAAGCCGGGAATGGTGAAAACCTGTTCGCTGAGCACCGCGCCGCCCAGCAGTTCGCCGAACAGCAATGTCGTCAGCGTAATGATCGGCACCAGCGCATTACGCAGTGCGTGTTTCATGATGACTTTTTTCGGCAACAACCCTTTGGCGCGCGCCGTCCGGATGTAATCCGCTTTCAGAACCGTAATCATCGCCGCGCGGGTATGACGCATCAGCGTGGCGGAAAGCCCTGTGCCGAGCACCGCCGCAGGCAGCAGCATGGTTTTCAGGTTTTGCAGCGGGTCTTCCGAGAACGGCACATAACCGGACGCCGGAAGCCAGTGCAGCTTGACCGAGAAGAACATAATCAGCAGCACCCCCAGCCAGAAATGGGGGATCGAAATCCCCGACAGCGCCAGAAAGTTGGTGCCGTTATCAATCCAGGTGCCTTTATTGACCGCCGCCAGCACGCCCATCGTGATGCCAATGATCAGCGCGACAATCATCGCCAGCATCGACAGTTCCAGTGTCACCGGCAGTTTGCTGGCAATCAGCTGCAACACCGGTTCCTGCGTGCGCAGCGACGTGCCAAAGTCACCGCGAAGCGCGTTGC
This sequence comes from Rahnella sp. BCC 1045, assembly GCF_019049615.1. Taxonomy (NCBI): domain Bacteria; kingdom Pseudomonadati; phylum Pseudomonadota; class Gammaproteobacteria; order Enterobacterales; family Yersiniaceae; genus Rahnella; species Rahnella sp. BCC 1045. The sequence continues at coordinate 72,569 of NZ_JAFMOZ010000144.1, forward strand.
CAACCCAGTGGAAATACTGGCTGGGGATCGGATCGTTGAGATGGTATTGCTCGCGCAGCTGGGCAATGACCGCCGGATCACGTTCCTCGCCCGCCATCGCTGTGATCGGGTCGCCCGGCAGTAATTTCTGCATCGAAAAAACCATTAGCGTGACCAGAAACAGCGTCGGTACGGCTGATATCAGCCTTTTAACCACCAGTTCTAACATCGCAAATCCTCGGCAATTATTTGTTCAGTGCCAGACCCTGCAACCGGATCAGACCGTCGGCGTAAGGTACAAAACCGGTGACTTTCTTACTGATACCGAAAATGCGCGGTTCGAAGTACAGATACACCAGCGGATCGTCGATGTTTTCCTGCTCAACCACCTGTTTGTATAGCGCTTTACGCTGCGCCACATCGCTGGTCAGACGCGCTTCCTGCAACCATTGATCGACTTTCGGGTTGCTGTATTTGCCATCGTTGAGGCCGCCTTTGGTGCTCAGGAACGAGAAAATATTGCCGTCAGGATCCGGACGGCCAGACCAGCCGGACATACTCATCTGGAAAGCGCCACTTTGCTGGCGGTCAAGCAACGTGGCGTATTCGGTCATTTGCAGATTCAGGTTGATGCCCGCCTCGCTGACCATCGCCTGAAGTACCTGTGCGACCTGCTGGGACGTCGGGTTATTCGCCACCAGGAAATCAATAGTCAGCGGCGTCTTCACTCCGGCTTCGGCCAGTAATTTTTTGGCCTTTTCAATGTCGCGTTTGGGAACCGGAATATCGGCGTGATACGGGCTGGCAGGCGAAAATGCCTGATTCGCCGGGGTATATTGCCCCTGGAAAACCACCTGATTGATGGCGTCGCGGTCAATCGCCAGCGACAGCGCCTGACGCACGCGGGCATCTTTCGCCAGCGGCGTATTGGTATTGGCGGTGCCATTGCCGACGTTAATCGTCAGCCCCATATAACCGAGGCCGGTGGTGCTGGCGAGTTGCAGATTGCTGTCGCCTTTGACCGTCGCCGTATCGCTGGCGGCAATCCCTTCAGTGATATCCAGATCGCCCGCGCGCAGGTTGGCGAGACGCACGGACGCATCCGGGATGGGCAGGAACACCACTTTGTCGAAGTGATAGGCGCCTTTGTTCCAGTAATTATCAAAGCGTTTTAATACGATGCGATCCTGTTGCACGCGGCTGACGAATTCATAGGGGCCGGAGCACACCGGATGCGCGGCCACGTTACCTTTTGCCGTCGCTTCAGGTGCGAGGATCGTGCCTGCGCGGTCGGTCAGTTGCATCAGCAGGGCGGCATCGGCGGTTTTCAGGTGGAAAACCACGGTGTACGGCGCCGTCACTTCCACGGAATCCACCGAAGATAGCTCGCTTTTGCGCAGAGAACCCGGCAGCGTCAGATAGCGCTCAATATTGAATTTAACCGCTGCCGCATCGAATTTTTCGCCATCATGGAACGTCACGCCTTCGCGCAGATTCATCGTCAGCGTTTTACCGTCATCACTGAACGTCCAGTCTTTCGCCAGGCCCGGCACGATTTGCAGATGCTGATCGACATCCACCAGCCGTTCGCACATCGCACTGAACACAAAACGCCCGTAATAGGTGCGTGCTGTGGCGGGATCGAGCATGTCCGGATCGCTGCCAAGACCGATGCGCAGGGTGCTTTCCGCATGCGCAAGGCTCGCGGTGGTCAGCAACAGTAACGCCGGAATGCAGGCGCTTAAGCGGGGTGCAAATTTCATGGTCGGGTTCCCAGAGTTGAAGTTAATGTCGAAGTTGGATCGGAGGATGAAAGCCGTGACTGGCTCGCCTGTTCAAACAGCGCACGCCGTAAGATAAAAGCGGCAGACGGCGGAGGAACCAGCGCGGAAGTCCGGTCGCGCTGTAATTCGCTCCAGCGGTGGCAGGCCACCATGCGGTTAACACTGACGGTTTCCAGCGGCGGTTCGACCTGCCGGCATTCGTCGGTGGCGTACGCGCAGCGGGTATGAAACCGGCAACCGGAAGGCATACTGGACGGATTGGGCATATCCCCCTGAAGCAGCGGCACCGGGCGTTTTACGCCGGGCGTCAGCAGCGGTGCAGAAGCAATCAGCGCCTGGGTATAAGGATGCAGCGGCTGATCAAAAATATCGTCCGTGCTGGCCAGTTCGACGATTTGCCCGAGATACATTACCGCCACACGGTCGCTCATGTGGCGGATCACCGCCAGACCGTGGGCGACGACAATCATCGTCAGGCCAAACTGCTGTTTCAGGTTTTCAAGAAGATTCACGACCTGCGCCTGCACCGAAACATCCAGCGCAGAAACCGGCTCATCGCCGAGCAGAAGTTTCGGAGAAGAGGCCAGTGCGCGGGCAATACCAATACGCTGACGCTGGCCACCGGAAAACTCATGGGGATAACGGTTGCTGAAAGCGGCGGGCAGGCCGACAGTGGTCAGCAACTCGCGCACCCGCGCCTGACGGTCGGCTTTACCGCTGACAATGTTGTGCAGCCACAACGGTTCGCCGACGATCTCTTCCACCGTCATGCGCGGATTAAGTGACGCAAACGGATCCTGAAAAATAATCTGTAAATCACGGCGCAGGTTTTTCATCTGTTCGGTGGAAAACTGCCGCAGATTCCTGCCTTCATAAAAAACGTCGCCTTCGCTGGCGCTGAGTAACTGCAACAACAACCGGCCGAGTGTGGATTTCCCGGAACCGGATTCCCCGACGATCGCCAGCGTTTCACCGTGCCAGACGCGCAGCGAAACACGATCGACCGCCTGAACATTTTTAGGTTTACTGAACACTGACGCCGGGCCTTTGAAGATTTTGCTCAGCCCGGCGGCTTCCAGAATGGGGCGAGGTGCTGGACTCATGCGCAGGCTCCTTCCGCTGATAATGCGAAAAAGTTTTCCAGCGGTGCGTAGAAACAGGCCACGCGGTGAGGAGACTTATGCAGCGCGCGCAAAGGCGGCCTTTCCTGATGACAACGGGTATCCGCAAACGGGCAGCGTGTCGAAAAACGGCAGCCTTTTGGCATATCGCGTGGCAGCGGAACCGCGCCGGGAATGGTAGAAAGTGCGCCCTGGCGCGATGCCAGCGAGGGCATCGACCCCATCAGCCCGATGGTGTAAGGGTGCTGCGGATTGTTAAAAATAGCTTCAACCGCGCCCTGTTCCACGATTTGTCCGGCGTACATCACCGCCACGCTGTCAGCCACTTCGGCGACCACCCCCAGATCATGAGTGATCAGCAGCAGGGCGCTGCCGGTTTCTTCCTGGATCCGGTTAAGCAAAGAGAGGATTTGCGCCTGGATCGTGACGTCCAGCGCGGTGGTCGGTTCATCGGCAATCAGCAGCTGCGGGCGGTTGATCAGCGCCATCGCAATCATCACGCGCTGACGCATCCCGCCGGAAAGCTGGTGCGGATAGGCATCCATCCGCAGTTCCGGTGCCGGAATTTGTACTTTTTTAAGCATCTCCAGCGCCTGCGCACGCGCCTGTTTTTTATCGGTGTTCTGGTGACGCATCACAGCTTCCGCCAGCTGATCGCCCAGCCGCAGCGCCGGATTCAGTGACGTCATTGGCTCCTGAAAAATCATCGCCAGTTCCTCACCGCGCAAATCCGCGTACTGACGCTCAGAAAGCCCGCGCAGGGACGTCCCGTTCAGGTGAATTTCGCCGTGTAACACGTTCGCGCTGGCGGGCAATAATCCCATGAGCGCCAGCGACGTCACGCTTTTTCCGCAACCGGATTCCCCCACCAGCGCCAGCGTTTTACCGGCCTCCAGTTGCAGGGAAATACCGTCCAGGACTGTGGCCGGAGAGCCGGAAAACTGCACCTGTAAATTGTCGATCTGTAACAGCGGCGTGACGGAGCCGTCCGGGTCAGTCATCAGTGAAATCCTCATCGTCATTCAGGGTGGAAAGGAATGCCTGTTGCAGGGCAAGAAGGTGCTCGCGCATCACGCGCGCAGCTTCTTTGGGCTGGCGCGCGGCGATGTGTTCAACAATGCGGTGATGGTGATCGTCGTAGCGGCTCAGACGTTCCTGATTTCGCGCTGCATCACGTACCGCCTGCCAGCTCGGATCACGGCGAATGGCATCGACAGCGTCGAAAAGCCCGAGCAGCAGACGGTTACCGGCAGCATCGGCAATCGCACGGTGAAACGCGCTGTCCCAGAGTTCAATCTGATCCGCGTCATCGCGGGAAATGCTGTTCACGCGATCCAGCAAACGGCGCATCAGCTGAATTTGCTCCGGCGTGGCGCGCAGGGCGGCATATTTCGCCAGCCCCGGCTCAATCTGGAGACGGGCTTCCATCACTTCCTGCAAATTCGATTGTTTCGGTAGCGCCTGTAAACTCAGCGGCTGCGCCGGACCGTTCGGGCCGGTAAACGTGCCTTTCCCCTGTTTGCGCCACACGCGGCCTTCCTCTTCCAGCACATCCAGCGCACGGCGAATTTCACGGCGTCCGGCATCAAACATCTGCATCAGATCGCGCTCTGCCGGCAGTGGCTGAGTCTGATCCGGATGCTGCTGTATCAGTTGACGCAGCTGTTCCAGCGCTGAATTCGACGTTCCGTTAGAAGGGGGCAGCGCCCCGGCGTTTGTTGGCATTGTTCAGTTTCCCGCTGGGTATTAACTCGTTAATCAGTCCTTTGCATTTTCTGAACCAATTTTGTAATGGTTCGTGAAAAAGTTTTGCAGAAAGGAGAATTTGTTTTTAATTTCAAACGAATAAAAAATACGCTCTTTAAACGGAAGATCGGTTTTCGTATTCATAACATATTGATATTGCGCTGATATGCACAAGTGTAGTGCGTTAAATTAATGTTAACGGATCGTAATGGTGCGTAATTTCGCGGTATGAGAAGTAGATCAAATAAGCGTAATAAGTGGGCTAATGGTTCGCTATATCGTTGCTTCACGAAAGAAGGAAAGGGTCGGGACGGCTATTAAGGAATAATTCGCACGTCGCGGCAGGCACGGGCAGTCAGATCGTCTGCAAGTTTGTGAATTATGGTGAGGGTGTCGCAAGTGGAGATGAGTGGATTCAGGTCAGCGAAGGGGAGGGAATTGCCGGGGCATTATGGTTTTGCTCTTTACTCTCCCCCGGCGAAGGGGAAGAGTAAAAACAATCGTCAGAAATAATAGCCTTTTGCGCCCTTTTTCCCGCGATCATTTCCGGCAAATACCCTGTCTAATACCTATCATCAGAGAGGTGTAAACCCAGTCAGGCGGGATTCTGAGGGCTGAGGCCGTCCAAAATAATATCCCTGGAACAAACTACAACCTTCTTCTTTCAGACGCCTGAACTGCTCGGGGGTTTCGACGCCTTCTGCTGTGGTCTGAATATCCAGACTGCGGCTCATGCCAGTGATGGCGCGGATGATCGCCAGCGCTTCACGGCTGTCCTGCATATCGTTGATGAACGAGCGGTCGATTTTGATTTTGTCGAACGGGAACGAGCGCAGATAACTCAGCGACGAATAACCGGTGCCGAAATCATCCAGCGCGATACGCACGCCCAGCGCTTTCAGTTTTCGCAGGGTATCGATATTGCCCAGCGTATTGTCGAGCAATACGGACTCGGTGATTTCCACTTCCAGCCGCGACGGATCCAGCCCGGACGCTTCAAGTGCGGATTCCACCACAGAAACCAGTCCGCTGTTTTTGAACTGAATCGGTGAGAGGTTCACGGCGACGGTCTGCGAGCCGGTCCAGGTTGTGGCTTCACGGCAGGCTTCGTGTAACGCAAAAGATCCAAGGCTGTGGATCAGGCCCGTTTCTTCGGCAATCGGGATGAAATCTACCGGCATAATCAGCCCGTTTTGCGGGTGATGCCAGCGCATCAGCGCCTCATAGCCAATGACCGCATCGTGTTTGGCATCGGTAATGGGCTGGTAGTAAAGACGCAGCTGATTGCAGGTAATCGCGTCGCGCAAGTCCATTTCGACCACGCGGCGTTTGCGGGCGGCGGCGTCCATTTCAATACGGAAATCTTCGTACCGGTTGCGGCCATTACGTTTGGCTTCGTACAGCGCCATATCCGCGCAACGCAGCAGCTGATCCGGCGTGTTCTCGGTGGAATCCGCCAGTGCGATGCCGATACTCAGGCCGACCGAGAGCGAGTGACCGTCGATAATGACCGGCGGGCGCACGGATTCAATCAGGCGTTTGGAAATCTGATGCGCCGCGGAGATATCTTTCAGGCCGGGCAGCACGACGGCAAACTCGTCACCACCGATGCGCGCCAGCGTGTCGTCATCGCGCAGCGTCATCCGCAGACGTTTGGAAATCGCCCGCAGCAGTTCATCGCCGACCTGATGGCCGAGCGCGTCATTCACGTTTTTGAAATTATCCAGATCCAGACACAATGTAGCCGTGTGGCTGTGCGTATAGCTGTCGCGCTGCAACGCTTCGTTAAGACGCTGGCTGAAAAGAATGCGGTTGGGCAGGCTGGTCAGATTATCGTGGTGCGCCATGTGATGGATACGCGCATGCGCGGCCTGCTGATCGGTCACGTCGTCAGCAATCATCATCACATAACTGGTTTGAGGATCGTGCCCGCGGATCACCGAACTGGTGGTTTGCAGCGTACGGTCGCCGATGGCCGTCAGCAGTTGTTGCTCGCTTTTATGCACACCTTCAGCGCGCAGACATTCGTCCGACTGCTTATTAATAAAGTTGCTGAGCCCGAATCCCATGCAATCCTGCGGACGTTTGCCGAGCATTTTCTCGCGCGAAATCCCCAGCAGGCGTTCGGCCTGACGGTTCACCAGCAGAATTTCCCGCGAAACGGCATTTTCAACGATCACGGAAGAGGGAATATTGGCGATCACCGTGTTCAGAAATTGCGATAAAGAAGAGAGCTGTTCGCTGTTGGATTCGGCCAGTTCTTTGGCCTTCAGCAACTCTTTTTCGGTTTCACGCCTTTGCGTTACGTCACGGGTGATCTTGGCAAAACCAATGATTTCACCGGCTTCGCGCAGGGCTTCAATAATGATGTGCGCCCAAAAAAGCGAGCCATCTTTGCGCTGTCGCCAGCCCTCAGATTCATAGCGGCCCGTTGAACGCGCGGTCTCCAGACCGTGCTGCGGCCAGCCACTTTTCTTATCTTCTTCCGTGTAAAAGCATGAAAAATGCTTCCCCACGACTTCTTCAGGCGTATAGCCTTTTGCCCGCTGCGCGCCGGCATTCCAGTTCGCAATGGTGCCGTCCGGTGTCAGCATATAGATGGCGTAATCTTCTACGCGTTGGACCAGCAACCGATACAGTACATCAGAATCTTCGCTCATTTTTTTTGCCTGGTAGCCTGCCGTCTCTGCCCGGATTCCGTCCAAATCAGAGTGCGGCTAAATAGTGCGCCTGTCCCGACGCATTTTTGCTGTGATGTGCTCATGAAACGTTAGCATAAGATAATTCTTAGTTCGCCAAATTTTGCTTCTAACATGCTTAAAATTAAGCGTTTTTAGCTAAAAGATCGGACTTAAGTTAAATTGCACTTTTGAGTTTGAGTGACCAGATTCGTTATCGGCGCAACAGGAATGAAACTTTAGCGGAATGGCATAAAAAGCTAAGGAAAATATGAGGGGATCCAATGTGTTAAATAAAAAGGCCGCAAACTATTGCGGCCTGTTAAATTTTGGTTACGGACGCGGCGGTTTGGGTTCGTGCTTCACCGGTGGTTTTGGCTTCGCTTTAGGGTGAACCGGCGCAGGTTTAACCTGATGATGCGGTTTTTTGTGTTTCACGACAGGCTTGTGAACTTTATGAACCGGCTGCGGTTGACTGACCGGCCCGTTGTGCGGGCCTTCAGCGTAAGCACTCAGGCTGGCGGTCGCCAGCAACGCACACAGAACAACTATTCCTGACTTAATCATTGTATTCCCCGTTCCCGTTTTGACGGTGTTTTCTGATAACACACAGACTTTGCGGGGCAAACGGGAAAACGACAATTCGGATAAGGCTTAATAAAGGGGGTTTAACGGAAAATTTAAACTGCGTTTACGTAAAGCTGAGGGAGGTGCAGGGCGCTTACGGTATTTCCTGCAAGCGCGCCGGTAAACTTTCGGGAATTACTGCACGACTTTATAAGGGCCGTCGGTCACTGACTCGCGCAAAATAAGCTCAGACACAAACTTATTCTTTTCGGATAAATAGCCGCCATCGAGCATGGAAATAATCTGGCTGATGACTTCGCTGACCATGTCGCTCACCGGATCTTTCACGCTCGACAGTGCCGGAATAAGAAAAGGCGCGGTCGGAATATTATCAAACCCGATCACCGAAACCTGCGCAGGCACGGCAATTCCGGCGATGCTGAGCTGCTTAATCGCACCGATCGCCATTTCGTCATTGCTGGTAAGCAGGGCGGTGAAGGGTAGCCCGGACGACAACAACGTTTCCACCGCCGCCGCGCCACTGGCCGGTGACCATTTTCCCTTAACGATCAGCGATTCTTTTACCGGTAAACCGGATGCCGTCAGCGCGTCGCGATAACCGGAAAGCCGCTCAATGGCGGTCGGGGAATCCATCGAACCGGTGATAAACGCAATATCCCGATGTCCGCGTTCAATAAGCGCCTGCGTGGCGTTAAAACTCGACCCTTTGTGGTCGCAATAAATACAGTGGCTCTGATGTTTGCGTAATTTGCGGTTCACGACCATCACCGGTTTTTTATATTTGTCGATGAGCAAATCCATTTCATCGACCGATAAAAAACGCGGATAAATAATAATGCCGTCGCAGCGCAAATCGTGCAAAAACTGAATGGCGTCCTGTTCTTCTTCCGCGCTGTGTTTACCATCCACCAGAATCAGCTGGCGTCCGTTGGCGTCGAGTTTTTTCGCAGCCTGAGAAATTAATTCACTGAAATAATGCCCGTTATACAGCGTATTCGTCACCACCAGCCCGATGCACATCGATTTGCTGGTTGCCAGATTTCTTGCCAGTAAATTGGGCCGGTAGCCCGCTTCCTCAATGGCTTTATAGACCTGATCTTTGGTTTCCTGGCTCACATAACCCTTGCCGGAAAGCACACGGGAAACCGTGGCTTTCGAGACGCCCGCTTTGGCTGCAACTTCCTGCATTGTCGACATCAGGCACCTTCCGGATGAGAAAAATTATTCGTCATTCTACACATTCCGCGCGTGCTGAGACGATTTCACTTCGCAAGGAGATCGTCATCACAAAAATGAAACGGTGTTGTATTTATTTATTGAAGTCAGAAGAAGAACTGAACATTCTCGTGTGAAACCGGTTACCTACTGTTTCGGAAAAAGCCCGCTACGTTTCATAAAAAAGGCTTCCCGGAAAGATAATTATTCATAACCCTATGAATCCGAGAGAGTTATCACTCATGGCTAAAAATTTTGCAGCAATTTCCAGGTCAATCGTCGATGCCATCGGCGGAGCGGGCAATGTGGTTGCGGTTACGCATTGCATGACGCGCCTGCGCTTCGTGCTGAACGACGAATCCGTCGTGGACGCGGCGGCGCTGAAATCCATCACCGGCGTGATGGGCGTGGTGCGCAATGAAAAACAGTGCCAGGTGATCATCGGCAATAACGTGTCGCAGGCTTACGCCGAAGTGCTGGAACTGCTTCCGGAAGGCTTTGCGGCGGCCAGCGATGCACCTGCCAAAAGCAAAATTACGCTCAAGCGGATTGGTGCAGGAATTCTCGATGCGCTGATTGGCACCATGTCGCCGCTGATCCCGGCGATTATCGGCGGTTCGATGGTCAAACTGCTGGCGATGATTCTGGATATGACCGGCGTGTTTGAAAAGGGCGCTTCAACGCTGGTGATCCTCAATACCATCGGCGACGGCGCGTTTTTCTTCCTGCCGGTGATGGTGGCCGCGTCGGCGGCGGTGAAATTCAAAACCAACATGTCGCTGGCGATTGCGATTGCCGGGATCCTGGTGCATCCGGCGTTTATCGACCTGATGGCGAAAGCCGCGCAGGGGCAGAAAGTTGAATTCATCGGCATTTCCGTCACGGCGGTGAAATACACCTACACCGTGATCCCCGCGCTGTGCATGACGTGGCTGCTGTCCTACATCGAAAAATGGGTGGATCGCATTACGCCGGTCGTCACCAAAAATTTCCTCAAGCCGATGTTGATCATGTTGATTGCCGCACCGATCGCCATCGTGCTGATCGGGCCGCTGGGCATCTGGATTGGTACCGGTATTTCCGCCGTGGTGTACACCGTTCACAGCTATCTCGGCTGGCTGTCGGTGGCGATTATGGGCGCGGCCTGGCCGCTGCTGGTGATGACTGGCATGCACCGCGTGTTCACGCCAACCATTATTCAGACCATTGCTGAAACCGGCAAAGAAGGCATGGTGATGCCGTCAGAAATCGGCGCAAACCTGTCACTGGGCGGTTCATCGCTGGCCGTGGCGTGGCGGACGAAAAACCCGGAGCTGCGCCAGACCGCGCTGGCAGCGGCGGCTTCCGCGATTGTGGCCGGGATTTCAGAACCTGCGCTTTACGGCGTGGCGCTGCGGCTTAAACGTCCGCTCATCGCCTGCTTAATCAGCGGTTTTATCTGCGGCGGTATTGCCGGTTTAGGCGGCCTCGCCAGCCATTCGATGGCGTCGCCGGGCCTGTTTACCAGCGTCCAGTTCTTCGACCCGTCCAATCCGATGACCCTTGTCTGGGTGGCGGGCGTCATGATCCTCGCGGTGGTGCTTTCGTTTGTCATCACCCTGTTACTCGGATTTGAAGATATTCCCGTGGAAACCGTGACGCCGAAAGAGGGCAAAACGGCAGAGATCACAACGCCTGCGCCGTTGCCGGTGGCAGCCGACGCAGCGCGTTCACATTAAAGGAGAAGTAATTCATGGCAGCATCTTTATTTCCTGACGGCTTTTTATGGGGTGGCGCGATTGCCGCAAACCAGGCCGAAGGTGCCAGTTTTGAAGGCGGCAAAGGCCTGACGACGGTCGACATGATCCCGCACGGTGCGCACCGTCTGGCGGTAAAAACCGGTCAGGAAAAGCGCTTCCGTCTGGACGCGACAGAGTTTTACCCGAGTCATCAGGCGATTGATTTCTATCATCGTTATAAAGAAGACATCGCGATGATGGCCGAAATGGGCTTCACCGTATTTCGTACTTCAATTGCCTGGAGCCGTCTGTATCCTGATGGCGATGAGTTAACGCCGAATGCGGAAGGCATTGCGTTCTACCGTGACGTTTTTGCCGAGTGTAAAAAATACGGCATCGAACCGCTGGTTACGCTGTGTCATTTCGATGTGCCGATGCATCTGGTGATTGAGTACGGTTCATGGCGGAACCGCAAAATGGTCGAGTTTTTCGCCCGTTATGCGCGCACCTGTTTTGAGGCGTTCGACGGGCTGGTGAAATACTGGCTGACGTTTAATGAGATCAATATCCTGTTGCACAGCCCGTTCTCCGGCGCGGGTTTAGTGTTCGAAGAGGGCGAAAATCAGGAGCAGGTCAAATATCAGGCGGCGCACCATGAGCTGATTGCCAGCGCGCTGGCCACGAAAATTGCCCATGAAGTGAACCCTGAAAATCAGATCGGTTGCATGCTGGCGGGCGGGAATTTCTATCCGCGCACCTGCAAGCCGGAAGATGTCTGGGCGGCGCTGCAAAAAGACCGCGAAAACCTGTTCTTTATCGACGTTCAGGCGCGTGGCGCTTATCCGTCCTACACCCGCCGCGTATTCGCTGAAAAAGGCATCGTCATCGATAAACAGCAGGGTGATGACGAAATTCTCAAAAACACCGTCGATTTCGTGTCCTTCAGTTATTACGCCTCGCGCTGTGCGTCCGCTGACATGAACGACAACAACAGCAGCGCGGCGAACATCGTAAAATCACTGAAAAACCCGCACATCGAAGCCAGCGAATGGGGCTGGGGAATTGACCCGCTTGGCCTGCGCATCACCATGAACATGATGTACGACCGCTACCAGAAACCGTTATTCCTGGTGGAAAACGGCCTCGGCGCAAAAGATGAAATCAACGCGCAGGGCGAAATCGTCGATGATTACCGCATCAGTTATTTGCGCGAACACATCAAAGCAATGGGCGAAGCCATCGCCGACGGCATCCCGGTCATCGGCTACACCTCGTGGGGCTGCATCGATCTGGTTTCCGCCTCCACCGGCGAAATGAGCAAACGCTACGGCTTTGTCTACGTTGACCGTGACGACAGTGGCAACGGCACGCTGGAAAGAACCCGTAAGAAATCGTTTTACTGGTACAAAAAAGTGATAGCCAGTAACGGAGGGGATTTGGGGTAGTTATTACGTCAAAGGCCAGAATACTCTGGCCTTTAAAATTCAAAAGATGACGATTGTTTAATTGTTATCCGCATAATGACGGGCAGATGAAATGGCGTAATCATCAAAGATATTCTGCTCGTCATCATCGCTGACATTGCGCACGCGATATATTTTCCATTCCTCATCTTCTTTTTTAAGGTACACAGCTAGTTTTAGCGTTTTGCCTTCTTCAATACCTATATTCACATCGGCCAACTTGCCGCCCATAAAATCATGAATGTTAGTCACGCTAAGTTTATCAATCCATTCGGGCGCATAATCTTGAGTATAAGTGAAATAATCGGAGCTTATGATTTCCTGTTCGGGAATGGCGAGTATTTCAGAAATTCGATGGCGTGTATCGACAGCGATATATTCATCATTCAGTGGTGAATTAATGTTCATGTCTTGATCAGGTTTCACTAAGCTATTCAGATGCTGCCTGTAAAAAGTTTCAACTCGCTGTTCTGCGCTCTGGTGCGCAGCGCAACCGGCAAGACTGAGCATTATCATTAAAATAAAGGAGCGCATTAGTTTTTCCTGTAAATAACATAGTGTGGGCGGGCGTTTCTGTAACCCGGACCGGCCCACATATCCCTTTGACGAAAATCAGAATACCAGACTTGTCCGTCAAAGATTGCCATATGTCCTTCGGGACGCCCTCCTGCATAAGGCTGAATGATCACAACGTCACCTTCCCGTGGATCCTCACCGGAACCTAAGGGTCTGAATCCTGCACTTTCAAGCAGGCTTCCATAGTTTCTGGCGTCGTGAGTATGTCCGATATTGACGCCACCGGCTTCAATGGCTTCTCGTGTAAATGTCGCGCAATTACCTGTAGATGTCGAGCCTGCACGCCAGCGTGCGTGTGCAACGGCAGCCGTTTTATTCCATGACATAAAATATTTCCTTATAAAGTCATTCTGACTGGGCAGGTAAATTATTATTTCTAACTAAAATAAAATATGCCTGATTTCACAATAACGCGCATAAGATAATATTTTATGGGGTATGCTAAGTTCTGATTTATCAAAGTATGTAATCAGTATTATTTAGTGAAAGGGGTATTGAACCCCTTAGTTTGTTTTTCTGACTATTATCAATGTCATACTTTAATCGTCATTAAAACAGATAATTTACCTGACCGTACTCGCCCGAACCTTCAATTTCCCCGCCATAATAACGCGCGTGGCGGCGTCTTCGCCTGAGCACAAATATTCCACCGCCATCCGGCCTAATTCGTTATACGGCAACTGGACGCTGGTGAGTTTTGGCGTCATCTGATCGGCGATGCGCTGATCGTCGTATCCGGCGACCAGAATGTCCTGCGGAATTCGCAGATGCAGTTCGGTCAGCGCCTGATAACAACCGATGGTCATCCAGTCGCTGGAGCAGAAAATCGCATCCGGTGGTTCGGGCTGATCCATCAGTTGCAACGTTGCGCGATAGGTTTCATTGAGTGACCAGTTGGTGGCCTGCACCAGCCCGTCGTCGGGCGTCATTCCCGCCTGCGTCAGGGCTTCGCGGTAACCTTCGAGACGCTTTTCACACGCTTCCATCCAGTTATCACCCATGATGTGTGCGATTCGCGTGGCTCCCTGATCAATAAGATGGCGTGTAATTTGCAACGCGTTTGCACGGTCGTCAGGCAGGAAAGTGGGCAGCAGCGGATACGCGCGGTCGTACACATTCAGCAGGACGACCGGTAACGTCGTCTGGTTAACAAAGGGAGAGAAATCAATGGACTGTGTAACGGGCGACGCAATAATTATGCCTGCACAACGCCGCTGATTGAGTTGTGCGATGATCCGCACGGCCAGTTCTGCGTCGTCGCCGTAATCGTAAATCGTCAGCAGCGTATCATGCCGCCAAGCGGCTTCCCGGGCTTCGCTGAGGGCATCAACAAACGGGTCATAGCTGGGCATCCCGTTGATCAGCAGTGCAATTTCTTCCTGACCGTTGTCCCTGTGGGGGGCTGGCATTTTTTTGTAACCCAGCGAGAGCGCGGTATTAAACACGCGTTCACGGGTTTCTTCGCTGAGTTTGACGGAACGTGAATTGTTTAAAATCAGTGAAACGGTGGCCTGCGAAACCCCGGCTTCCCGCGCAATATCACTCATCGTGACTTTGTTTTTCTTCTCCATTTCCCTTTTCCCGTCTGCCATTTATCTCTCCTTTTTCACTATATCACAGCGGTCTTTTTTGCCAGACCACCACGCAGGCTGGCTAAAAAGAGTGTGATCTCACCAGCAGAACCCGCATGACGGATTTGCAGCAATGCCAGTCAGGTAATAAACATTAGCTAATAATATTAGTCAATGAACGATAATGCGAGGAAAAAACGATGAAAGAGCAATGGAATGAACAGCAGGCAGCACAGTGGAGCCAACAGCAGGGATGGATTTGCGGATTCAACTACTTACCGCGCACGGCGGTGAACTGGACGGAACTCTGGCAGCGCGAAACATTCGATGCGCCGACTATCGACCAGGAACTGGGCTGGGCGCACGACGCCGGTTACAACCAGCTGCGCATCAATTTGCCGTTTATTGTCTGGCAGGTTGACCGCGACGGGTTGCTGGCGCGCATCGATCAGTTCCTGAGTATCGCGGCACGTCATCAGATAAAAGTGATGCTGACGCTGATGGACGACTGCGGTTTTTCTGGCGATGAGCCGTATCTCGGGCCGCAAAAAGCGCCGGAGCCGGGAAAACATAACAGCCAGGCGGCAGCGAGTCCGGGGCGCGACGTGGTGTGTAACCGCGAAATGTGGCCGCAGATTGAGGATTATGTGCGCGACCTCATCCGCCATTTTCGCACTGACACCCGTATCGCTATCTGGGATTTGTACAACGAACCGGGTAACCGCGGCACGTTTGCGACCGGGCTGGAAGAAGTGTTGTATGACGAAAAGCTGGAAGTCTTCGCGCTCGATCTGATGCAAAAGGCGTTTGTCTGGGCACGTGAGGAAGACCCGCAGCAACCGCTGACCGTCGGTGCGTGGCATTTCTCGCAGGATTTGGATCAACCGGAAAGTGAGTTTTTCACGCACCCGATTGATGTCGCAGCGGCAAAACTGTCTGATGTCATCAGCTTTCATGCCTACGTCGCCACGCCAAAACTTCTGCAGGCGCTGCGTTTCTGGCAGAAATTCAACCGCCCGATGCTGTGTACCGAATGGCTGGCGCGCCACGTCGGCAGCGTTTTCGAAGAGCAATTGCCGCTGTTCAGCGCCTTCAACGCCGGGTGTTATCAGTGGGGGCTGGTGCGCGGAAAAACCCAGACCACGCTGCCGTGGCCGGTAGTGCGTAAGGGCAATCATGATTACGCCCATTTGTGGTTCCACGATGTGCTGGACGAATACGGGATCCCGTTCCGCCGCGCTGAAATGGATCTTGTCCGCCGTTTAACGCGTATGAAATAACCCTTCAACATGTTGCACAGGGAAGTGCGAGGCTGAATAAAAATGACGATTTCAATGAAAATCCCGTCCAGGGAATTGTGGTCTTATTTTGGTTACGGGCTGGGGCAATGCTTCAGTTTCGGATTAGTGGGTTCCTTTATTAACTATTTCTACACCGATGTATTGGGTATTTCCGCGCTGGCGGCGAGCACGATATTTCTGGTCGCCCGCGCGTGGGATGCCATACACGATCCGTTATTTGCCAGCGTCATGGATACCATCCAAACCCGCTTCGGGAAATTTCGTCACTTTATGTTGCTGGCGCCTTTCCTGATTACGCTGGTCACGCTGGCCTCGTTTTATAATATTGATGCGCCGATGGGGACGAAAATTCTCTACGCCGGTGCAACTTATATATTATGGGGCACGTTGTACGCCATTTCGGATATTCCTTTCTGGTCGATGAGTTCGGTGATGAGCTCGGAGCCGAAAGAGCGCACCAAAGCGGTCACCGCTGCCGTGCTGGGCGTGAACGCCGGTATCGCTTGCGCGTCGATCTTCTTCCCTCGGCTGACGGCATTTTTCGCGCCGGGCTCCGGCGATCACGGTTACTTTATGGCGACTGTGGTGATGATGGTGATCGGCTTGCTGCTGATGATTAACGGGTTCTGGAATATCAAAGAACGTGTACCGCCAAGCAGTGAAAAAGTCACCATGCGCGATACGTTTCATAACCTGAAAAATAACCGGCCACTGTTCTTTGTTCTGGCGGCATTCTTTTTCTGTGTCCTGCACAATATTGCCAACGGCATTTACATCTATTTCTTTATTTATAATATGGGCGATGGTGCATTACAGGCGGCAATTGGAGTGATGGGAATATTAGCGGCGATTGCCTGTCTGACTGCACCGTTATTAACGCGGCGTTATAAAAAACGTTCCCTGTTTATTGTGCTTTGCGCACTGGATATTGTGGTGCGCGTCATCTTGTGGTTCAGCGGATATCACAACATGACCTGGCTGTTTATTCTGCTGGGCCTCAGCACGGTATTTGTCATGATGAGCAACCTGTTTACCTCCGCGATGATTGTCGACACCATCGAATATGCCGAATACAAAACCAATAAACGCTGCGCGGCGATCACGTTCTCCGGCCAGACGTTTACCGGGAAGATGTCCGTTGCGGTCGGCGGCGGACTGGTAGGGATATTCCTGACCGCGATTCATTACATTCCGCAGGCCGCTCACCAGACGGAAAGCGTGATGAATGGCTTGTTCTTCGGTATCAGCCTGTTGCCCGCAATCGGCTCATTAATCCGCATTGGCTTCATGTGGTTCTTCGATTTCACCGAAGACAAACACGCTGAAGTGCTGGCCATTCTCGAGCAACGCCGCAAATCCGGTGAAGTGTTCGAAGAGCCTCAGCAACCGGGGGAATTATTGCCTTCCGGCAGGGCATAACGGACATTTTTGGTGCAAAAAATCACCAGTACTAAAATTTTTCCTGGCTAACGTTCTGAATTTGTTAGGACGGTTAAGTTGGCATACAAGCTGCATTAGCTTTTATGACATGAGTGAAATACGTCAGTACAGAGAGATTACGGATGAAGGCGTCCGTTAGCGTTCAGGTCGCTGAGCGCTAACAGGACGCTTTTTTTTATGGGTTTTGGCCACGAGCCCAAGCTTTGACCAGAGATGCGCCCCCGCATCTTGCCAATCAGATCCAACCCTTATGCATTAATCATCCATCTATATCCTTTTTTGTTAGTGGCAGCCGCCCGTTCCTATATGCAATTCTCTGACCTACAAAACAAAAACGTTATTTACCTGCCAGATTATAAATTTAGGGCGCGAGCCCTCTTAAGATGACTTATAAGGAAAAACTATGGCTGCTTCTTCAGTAATCAAAAATAAATTCAATAAAAGCGTTGTTTCCGCCGGTCTGTTTTTGGCGCTCAGCGCAGTTTCAACTTTTGCAGCCCATGCAGATCAGCTGGCTGATATCAAAAAAGCCGGCGTGGTGAAAGTGGCGACGTTTGATTCCAATCCACCGTTCGGTTCTGTGGATGCCAAAACGCACGATATCGTCGGTTATGACGTTGATTTTGCGAAAGCGCTGGCGAAAACGCTGGGCGTAAAATTACAACTGGTGCCGACCAATCCGGCGAACCGTATTCCGTTATTGCAGTCCGGCAAAGCCGATCTGATTGTGGCGGATATCACCATCACGCCGGAACGCGCGAAAGTGGTCGATTTCTCCCTCCCTTATTTCGTGACCGGCCAGCAGTTCCTGGTGCCGGCCAGTTCACCGGATAAACTCGACGCCTACGCCACGGCGCGTATCGGCGCGGTGAAAGGCACCACCGGCGAGCAGGAATTGCATAACCGCTTCCCGCAATCGCGCGTGTTGTCTTACGACGATATACCTCTGGCACTTTCTGCGCTGCGTAACGGCAACGTGCAGGCGATTACGCAGGACAGCACCATTCTGGCCGGATTGCTGGATGGCGCGCCGGACAAGGCAAAATACAAGGTCTTGCCTGAATTACTGAGCAAAGAAGAGATTGGCGTTGGCGTGAAAAAAGGCGAAACCAGCCTGCTGAAAGTGGTGAATGACGAGCTGCTGAATCTGGAGAAAAACGGTCAGGCGGTGAGCATTTATAACGTCTGGTTTGGCCCGCAGACAAAATCTCCGCAGCCACGTCTGTTCAAGATTGAAGCCAAATAATCCGCTTTATGCAAGGTAATGCACATGCAGCAAGACTCCTTATCAACCGCAGCGACGTCTGCGGTTTTTTCACATTCAAACGCCGCTAAAACCACGGCGGTTGAATTTCGTCAGGTCAGTAAATCTTTCGGTCATCACCCCGTGATCCGGAATGTCAGTCTGAGCGTCGCCAGCGGCGATGTGGTGGCGGTCTGCGGGCCGTCCGGCTCGGGGAAATCCACGCTCATCCGCCTGATTAATCAGCTGGAAACCGTCACTGATGGCGAAATTCTCATCCACAACAAACCGACACGCGGCCTGAACGGACCCGCGCTACGCGAATTACGTACGCACATCGGTTTTGTGTTTCAGCAGTTCAACCTGTACGCCCATCTGACCGCGCAGGACAACGTCAGCCTCGCGCTGATTAAAGTCCACGGCTGGAAGAAAAGTGATGCACGCGGGAAGGCGCTGGCGCTCCTGACCCGCGTCGGTTTGCAGGACAAAGCGCAGCATTATCCCGAGCAGCTTTCCGGCGGACAGCAGCAGCGCGTGGCGATTGCCCGGGCGCTGGTGACGGATCCGGACATCATTTTGTTCGATGAACCGACGTCGGCGCTGGATCCGGAGATGATCGGCGAAGTCCTGCTGGTTATGCAGGAACTGGCGAAAAGCGGCATCACGATGATTGTGGTGACGCACGAAATGAGTTTTGCCCGTGAAATTGCCGATCGGGTGATTTTCATGGACGGCGGCGAGATCCTGGAACAGGCGGAACCGGAGGATTTCTTCCTGCGTCCGCAGCATCCGCGTGCGCAACGTTTTCTGCAAAAAGTCCTGTTCCCGCTGCATCCTGAAACAGGAGCGGGGCAATGATCTGGCATCCTGACTGGGCTGGCGTGCTCACCGGCCAGCCTTTGCAGTGGATTATTTCCGGCTTTCTCACCACGCTTTACGTCAGTATGGCGGGCAGTGTGCTGGCGACACTTCTGGTGGTGTTACTGATCGCGCTGCGCCTGAGTCAGTCGCGTCTGGCGCGCGGTGCGGTAGCGGCGTTTGTGTCGGTTTTCCGCAACACGCCGCTGCTGGTTCAGCTGCTTTTCTGGTATTTCGCTGCGTATGGCGCACTGCCGCAAAGCTGGCGTTTTTACATCGGCGATACCCATGTGTGGGCGGTATTCCCCGGTAATATTGCGTGGCTCACACCGGAATTTGTGTGCGCCGCGTGGGGGCTGGGATTATTCACCGCCGCGTTTCTGGTGGAAGAAGTGCAGGCGGGGCTGAATTCGGTGCCGAAAGGCCAGACCGAAGCCGCGATTTCACAGGGCTTCAGCCGCAAAACGCTGCTGCTTTCGATCCTGTTACCGCAGGCGCTGACCAACGCCTGGCAGCCGATCACCGGGCAATATCTCAACCTGATGAAGCTTTCCTCGCTGGCGACCGGCATCGGATTTTCCGAGCTGACGTATCAGGTCAGTCAGATTGAAAGTTACAACGCGCACGCCTTTGAAGGTTTTGCGGTCGGTACGTTGCTGTATCTGGCGCTGGGGATGATCCTTGGCGGACTGATGACAGTATTTGGCCCGAAACGCCCGCAACAAAGGCCGCAGGCGGAGGTGAACGATGGAATTTGACTGGTCGGTTCTGCACGATAACTTCACCTACATGCTGTGGGGAAGGCTGGCCGACGGCGAACCGGGCGGCGTTTTACTCACGCTGATCATGGCCGTTTCTGCTGGCGTGCTGGCGTTAGTGCTGGGCGTCGCAATGGCCGCGTTAGCCTGGCGTTTCGGTGGCTGGACGCGAAAATTGCTGTTTTTGTGGGCGTCGTTTATTCGCGGCATCCCGCTGATTTTTGTGATTTTCTGGCTGTATTTCCTGCTGCCGGTGGTGTTTGGTGGCTCGATCCCCGGCCCGCTGACGGTGATTATCGCACTTGCCTGGTTTACCTCGGCGGCGGTGATGCACTCCACGCTGGCCGGGCTGGAGTCACTGCCGCGCGGGCAAACCGAAGCGGGGATTGCGTCCGGCATGAGTTACAGCCAGGTTTTGCTCAATGTCCTGCTGCCGCAGGCGTGGCCGAACCTGTTGCCGTCGTATCTCGGGTTGCTGATCTCGCTGGTGAAAGACACCTCGCTGGCGTTTATCGTCAATGTGCCGGAGCTGACCACCGTCGCGGGGCAGGTGAATAACCGGGTGCAAATCTACCCGGCAGAGATCTTCCTGTTTGTCGGCCTTATGTACTACCTGCTGTGCGCATCGCTGGCGTATGTTGCGGGCAAATCGATTAAACGCCGTCAGGCATCGCGGGCGTAAACAGGCCATAAAGCCATCTGTGAAATCTCATATTTTCGCCTGATTCACACGGGCAGAAAGTTCCTGATGGCTTTCCTTTCTTTCGCGGTAACCTACAACAGATGAGTTCCAAGAATTGCGCTGTGTGTGATGCCATTGACTAGCTTAGAAGGCAAAGAAAACATGGCCACCCTGAAATGCGTGTAGCCTTGTCTTACCCGATGAATCAGCGTTAAATAACGTTCCTGACCTTGATAGAAAGCCCGCTTCTGAACTTATTGAATTTGTTTTCGCAAGATTTGCCAGCTTCTTTACCTCGCTGACAGTACCTGGAAACGCCGCCTTCGCGTGAAGAACTGGTGAAACCGTTTGCCGCGATGGGCATTTCTGTCAGGGAACTGCTACGCGTTAACACCGCGCCTTATGGCGAACTCGGGCTGGATAATCCGGACTTCACCGATGCGCAGCGCATTGACGCGATAATTTTGCATCCAATCCGGATGAACCGCCCGGAAGTGGTGACGCCGCTCGGGGCCGCGCTGTGCCGCCTGTCAGAGAAGGCTCTGGATATTCTTCCGGATGCGCAGAAAGGCGCGTTCACCAAAGAAGACGGCGAATGCGTGGTGGATAAAGACGGCAAGCGGCTTGTCTGAACGGTGTTTAAAACGCTGCCGCCGTTTGCCGGTTTGAACTCACCACCGGCAGGGCATTAATCAGCTTTTGGGTCCACGGATGAGCAGGGCGGTGGAAGACGTCATCGACCTGTCCGTGCTCGACCACGCTGCCGTCTTTCATCACCATCACCCTGTCCGCCAGATGATGTACTACGCCGAGATCGTGCGAAATAAACAGCAGCGCGGTGCGGTGTTCCGCCTGCATTTCGGCCAGTAAATCCAGCACCTGCGCCTGTACGGAAACGTCCAGCGCGCTCACCGGCTCGTCGGCCACGAGTAATGCAGGATTCGGCGCAAAAGCGCGGGCGATCGCAACACGCTGGCGCTGGCCGCCGGAAAGTTCACGCGGATACCGCCG
This sequence comes from Rahnella sp. BCC 1045, assembly GCF_019049615.1. Lineage (NCBI taxonomy): Bacteria > Pseudomonadati > Pseudomonadota > Gammaproteobacteria > Enterobacterales > Yersiniaceae > Rahnella > Rahnella sp. BCC 1045. Next base: position 94,301 of record NZ_JAFMOZ010000144.1, read on the forward strand.
TAAAAATCCTTCACCGAGCTGCACTTCATCGAGCAACTGAAGGATACGGCGACGTCGTTCATCGCCAAAAATGCCCACGCTGTCGAGGCTTTCCCCGATGATTTTTTCCACGTTATAACGCGGATCAAAAGAGCTGAGCGGATCTTGTGCGATCAGCTGAATCCCGCGGCGTTGCAGTCTGCGGACGGATTCGGGGATCTGACTCCAGCGCTGCCCCTGAATAGTAATCGTACCGGAACCGGGTTCAGTCAGGCCGAGCACCATTCTGGCCAGCGTGGTTTTCCCCGAGCCGGATTCACCCACAATCCCCAATGTTTCGCCCGCCGCCAGCGTCAGGCTGACGTGGTTAACCACGGCTTTTCCCGCGTAATGCTTGCTCAGATTGCGCACGTCCAGCACCGGTTCGCCGGTGGCGATATTTTTGACGGGCAGCGGCCTGCCGCTCTGGCCGGAGAGTTTCAGCCCTCGCGTGGCAGGGCCGGGAATGGCGGCGAGCAGCTGGCGGGTATACGGGTGATCCGGCCTGCTCAGCAGTTTTTCGCCCGTGCCTTCTTCCACCACTTTGCCCTGATGCATCACCAGGATCCGGTCGGCGAGTTGCCCGACCACGGAAAGGTCGTGGCTGATCAGCAGCAGGCTTTCGCCCCGGTCACGGCGCTGTTGCAGCAGATCCAGAATCTGCTTCTGCACCGTCATATCCAGCGCCGTGGTGGGTTCATCGGCAATCAGCAAACCGGGTTTCCCGGCCAGCGCGGTGGCAATCAGCACACGCTGACGAAGCCCGCCGGAAAGCTGATGCGGATACGCCGTCAGCCGGTTTTCAGCATCAGGAATACCCACCGACTGGAGCAGCGAAATGCTTTGCGGATGCAGCTCCTGCGGCTTACCGGCACGGTTCGCCTGCAACGCATCACGTAGCTGCTGGCTGATGCGGCGCAACGGGTCAAGCGACACCAGCGCATCCTGCAAGACATAGCCAATTTTGCTGCCACGAATTTTACGCCAGCGGCGCTGGCTGGCGCCAAGCATATCCTGCCCGTCGATCACAAAACGGTCAGCGGTGATACGCGCTTTGGCGTCCTGTAGCCCCAGCAGGCTGCGGGCGGTGACGGTTTTACCTGAGCCGGACTCGCCGACGAAAGCGATGGACTCCCCGCGTCTGAGCTGTAAATTCAGGCCGCTGACGGCCGGTTTTTCGCCGCCTGCTGAGGGAAAGGTGATCGAAAGATTGCGGATATCAATAAACAGTGCGTCGCTCATGGCTGTTTCCCTTCAAAAGTGGCCTGCCAGTAGCGGCCAAGCGTGTTCACAGAAATTACCGTCAGGGTGATCGCCACGCCCGGCCAGACGCCAATCCACCACGCATTGCGCAGATAATTACGGCCTTCGGCCAGCATCAGCCCCCATTCTGCGGTCGGCGGTTGCGGCCCCATGCCGAGAAAACTTAAACCTGCCGTGCCGATAATTGCGGTGCCCAGCCCGAGCGTAGCCAGCGCCGGAACGTGCGCGATAGCGTGCGGAAGCACATGCCGCCAGACCAGAACGTGGCGTTTGAGGCCCAGCGTGCGTGCCTGTTCCACGTAACCGGAGGACATCACCACAAAGGTTTGTGCCCGCACCACGCGGGTGAAGCGAGGCACAGAAGCGACGCCTAGCGCGAAGATCAGATTGGTGGTGCCGGGGCCGGTGAACGCAATCAGCATCAGTGCGAGCAGTAAATCCGGGAACGCGGAAACCACGTCCACGGCGCGGCTGATCAGCTCATCGGGCGGGCCTTTGAATAATCCGGCGAGTAAGCCGAGCAGGCTGCCGATGCTGACCGCCATGGCCATCGCCGCGAGGCTGATCAGCAGGGAATACCGGCTGCCGTAAATGATGCGCGCCAGCACGTCGCGCCCGAGCTGGTCGGTGCCCAGCCAGTGTTCAGCGGTAGGTGGAAGTTGCGCGTTAACCGGATCGGCGTTCAGCGGGTCGAAATGCGTCAGCCACGCGGGGAAAATCACCGCCAAAGCGACCAGCAGCAAATACACGGCAGCGAGAAGGTAACCGGTGGAAAACCGGCGCTTCACGCCGCCTGAAATCAGCAACTGGCTCATGCTTTTTCTCCGTCATTCTGGCCGTTATCCCGCAGGCGCGGGTCGATAAACAGATATAAAATATCCACCAGCGTACTGAGCACGACGTACACCAGCGCGGAGAAAATCGCCACCGCCAGCACCACCGGCAGGTCTTTACCCAGAACGGCGTCGACGGTGATTTTGCCCAAACCGGGGCGGCCAAACACCTGCTCGGTGATCACCGCGCCGCTGAGCAAACCGCCAATCAGCCAGCCGGTCAGCGTGACGGCGGGCAGGGCGGCGTGGCGCAGCGCGTGGCGTAAACGGATAATGCGGTTGCCCAGCCCCCACGCGCGCAACGTCAGCACAAAGGGTTCGTCGAGCGCATCTTCCAGCCCGCGCCGCAATACCTGAGAAACCACCGCACCCTGCGCCAGTCCGAGGGATAACGCCGGTAATACCAGCGAGGAAAAACTGCGGTCGCCCGCCACCGGGAACCAGCGCAGCGTAAAGCTGAAGATAAACAGCAGCACGATGCCGAGCCAGAAAGAGGGCGTCGAGGCCAGAACCAGCTCGATGCCGCCCGCAATGCGTTGCCCCCAGCGGCGGTGCGCGGTCGCCACTGCCATCACCACGGCAAACACCAGGCTGACGACCAGCGCCAGTCCGGTGAGTTTGAGAGTCGGCCACAGCTGCGATAGCACCAGCGAACTGACGTCGGTATTGAGCATATAAGAACGGCCAAAATCACCGTGCAAAACGCGCCAGAGATAGTGCAGATATTGCATATACAAGGGTTGATCCAGCCCCCATTCGGCGCGGATCGCCGCTTCAATCGCCGGTGTTTGTACCTGTTCGCCCATCAGCAAACTGACAATATCGCCCGGCGCGAGATACACGCTGATAAAAGACAGCGTGACCGCGGCCCACAGCACCAGCATGCCGCTCAGCAACCGCCGGACAACGCGACCGCACCATGAAGGCGCTGACTTAGGCCGCTGCGGGGGAATAAAGGTACTTTCAGCCGACATAATAAAGCTCCTTACTTCTGATTAATGCTTGCTCAGCCAGACGTCGTAGGCGTTTTCCGGCATCTGTTTGAACGGTCTGAAACCCACGCCGTGAACGTAAGACGCCGCCGCAATCTGGTCTTCCGGCTCGTAAAGCGGGATCGCCAGCGCCTGCTGCAATACGGCAAAGTTTTGCAACTGGCTGTAGAAGGTTTTACGTTCTGCGTTATCCAGCGTTTGCGACGCGCCTTTCAGCAGCGGAATGATTTCCGGTGCATCGGTGCGGCTGTAGTTGATCGAACCACCGGCATTGACCGGCAGGTAATGGTTCTCGATATCGATGCCGTCGGTGTCGGTATTGGAGTTGGCAATTGAGCCAAACTGACCGGATTTTCTGACTTCGGTATAGGTCCCGGAATCGACGTAACGGATTTTCAGATCCACGCCCAGCCGTTGCCGTGCCTGTGCCTGCAAGGCCTGCAACAGGACGTCACGCTGGTCACGCACGGTGGCCTGTGCCTGAATAATTTCGATGCTCAGTGGCTTGCCGTCTTTGGTGCGGATGCCGTCAGCGCCTTTGGTTTTCCAGCCTGCTTCGTCCAGAAGCTGGTTCGCCAGCGCCGGATTATTGCCGTATTTGCCGGTCAGGCTGGCGTCATACAAGGGATCAACCGGCGACGTAATGCCCCAGACGCGCGTGCGTTCGCCGCGATAAATCGATTGAAGGATCGGAGAAATATCCAGCCCCTGTAAAATCGCCTGTCGTACTTTCACTTCCTGCGTCGGGCCATATTGCACATTCAGGAACAGCGAATACGGCGTGCCGGTGTTCAGCGCGTGCTGATAGCTGAAATCCGCGTTGTCCTTGAATTCGCCCGCATCGTTGCCGGACACGCCTTCAATGACATCCACCTGACCGGAAAGCAGCGCGCCGGTGCGAACGGAAGATTCCGGCAGGAAACGGTACGTGACGCTTTCGAGATACGCCGGGCCCTGATGTTTCGCATTCGACGACGCCCAGTGGTAATCCGGGTTGCGCACATATTCAATCTGCTGGCCTTTCTCATAACGCTTAAGAATGAACGGGCCGGTGCCTGCGATATCTGTGCCACCGGCTTTCAGTTGCGGCGATGTCCACGACGACGGTGAGATCAGTTTCAGGCCGGAAGCAAAAGAGAGGAACGGGCTGTAAACCTGCTTCAGCGTGAGGGTAACCGTGTGCTCGTCCGGTGTGGCGATGGTGTCGATTCGCCCGGCCAGCGCACAAATACTCGAACCCGCGCAATACGCCGGATCCTGTGCATGTCGGAAGTTTTCTGCCACGGCGGTGGACGTCAGTTTTTCCCCGTTGGAAAACTTCACGTCATCGCGCAGGGTAAAGGTGTAAGTTTTGCCATCACCGGAAACGTGATAACCGGTCGCCAGCCACGGGATATACGCGCCGTCCGGCGTGCGCGCCAGCAGTGATTCATAGGCAACGCGCAGGATAAGCTCGGCTTTGGATTGCCCGTTTAACTGCGGATTCAGCGTATTGGGCTCGGTTTCGACGCCCCACGTCAGGCTTCCGCCTTGCTGAGGTTGTTCAGCGGCATACAGCGACTGCCCGGAAGAAAGCACCAGAAGTGTTAAAGCAGAAAGAGAACGCACACCAGCAAAAGATTTCATACATTTCCCGTCAGGTCATTAATCATGAATTATTCGAATAAGCGCATAAATAATAAGGATGCCGCGCTATTAACCGGCGGCTGAAAGGAATTATTAAGGGCAGGTTACTAAGTTGTAAAATCACAATATTTGCTTATCAGCGAAAATAAATGACTTAGCGAAAAATTATTTTTTTGATCAACCAGGGAATAATCAGCAAAATCCGGCTTATCCATATTCAGGATTATGAAATGCTTTTTTCTTCGTGGCTTAATCACCTCTGTTCTCTATTTTTAACGCAGGTTTATCTTTCCCGTTAAAGGAGATCAGTTTGACCAGTTCATCCCGCAGACGTTTAAAAACCCTGGCCGGAGCAGGGAGCGCGATCTACGCCTCTGATGATCCGCGCCCGGATACCGGTATTTCCCGTGCTGTTACGCTGGCTAAAAAAGCGGAGAAAGAGAAATTCACTGCGCTTTTCACCGCCGATTTATTGCAGGCGGATCCCGACGGGCTTTCCGGTTCAACCGGCAGTCAGGATCCGATTGTCACACTCGCCGCGCTCAGCCAGGTGACGTCACAAATCGGGCTGATCGCCACCGTTTCAACCACTTATCAGCACCCGTACAATCTGGCGCGACTGATTGGTACGCTTGATCACGTCAGCGGTGGGCGGGCGGGCTGGAACGCCGTGACGTCCTCGGTGGGTGAGGAAAACTTTGGTGACATTCAGCTCCCCGCGCCGGAAGTGCGTTACGCCCGCGCGACGGAATTTATTCAGGTCATCAATGCCTTATTTGACGCCAATCAGCCGGACGCGGTGACGCGCAATAAGAACGGTTCGGTGAAAATTGACCCGCGTAAACTGCACCCGATTAATCATCACGGGGATTTTTTCCGCGTACAGGGCCCGCTGAATGTACCGCCGCCGCCACAGCGCAGGCCGGTACAATTTCAGGCCGGGCAATCCGAAGAAGGCCTGAAACTCGGTGCGAAATACGCCGAAGTGATCTACACCTCGCAGCCGACGCTGGAAGATGCCAAAGCCTTTGTTGAGCGCGTGCATCATCACGCCGATGCGTCTGGCCGCCGCGAAAACCGGCCACTGATCATGAACTCGTTCCATTCGATCATCGGCGAAAGCCCGTCAGACGTGGCGCGCCGTCTGTTCGAAAAGCACGAGCGGATTGATTATCAGCAGGGGCGGCTCAAAGTCGCGGATATGTTGGGCGGCGAAATAGACCTGCGCGATTCCCCGCTGGATCAGCCGATCCCGCTGCGGTTACTGCCGGACGTCGAACAGGTCAACCGCCGTCGCGGGCGTGCGGAAATCTTCAAACGTTTCGCCTTACAGGGGCTGACGCTGCGCGAACTGATCATCCAGGCACAGGAAACCGGCCACTGGTTTGTCGCCGGAACGCCGGAATCGCTGGCGGACGCCATAGAAGAGCGCTACCGCGCGGGTGTGCTGGATGTGATTTCATTACATGGATTGGGTCAGGCGGATCAGGAGGATTTACTGTTGAACGGGTTATTGCCGGAGTTGCGGAAACGGGAGCTAATCGACCGCGATTACAACGGGGGGGATTTTCGGGCAAATCTTGGTTTGCCCGGACCGCTTTAAAATCGGATTTTTACTTGCAGTGAGGGCTGACAGTTGATCGTTGATCGAGAAGATTTCGGTTTTTCACTTGCAGTGTGAGGCTGTCGAGAGATCGAGAAAGTTTCGGTTTTTCACTTGCAGTGTGACTATGTCGAAAGATCGAGAAAGTTTCGGTTTTTCAATAACTGTGATTACTTAACTCACAGCGCCGAAACCGACCAAGAGAGGGAAGTGCTTTCCCTCTCTTGCATCTCTCCCCGCTTTTTCAACAAGCGCTATCGCTCGCTGGCACTGTTTCAGGTGCTGCAACTATTGCCGCGAAAACTTGCCGCTGCGCGGTTCCCTTTCTCGGTTTCGAGCCATAGGTCTCGAAACACTTCGTTCGGCAAGCTTTCTGAAAGCGGCCATGGGCTATGTAATATAGCAAGCTTACTGAAAGCGGCCAGAAGCATAATTAAATTCAACGGCATTCTCTTTTCTTACTTAAATTCTAGTCGAAACGTCTGTTCATTTTATAAATCACAATCAGCGGTAAGGTTGCGAACTAGAAAATTTGTGGCCGCTTTCAAAACGACGTCGAGTAAGGAGTGAGAAACAGCGAGAGTGTTTTTTCGAGCAGGTTCGAACCCGAGGCGAGAGAACCGCGCAGCGGCGGCGTTTGCGGCACTAGCCGGAGTTACTGGAACTTAGCCAGCGAGCGGAGCGCGCAGTAAAAAAGACGCGCAGATTCCAAAGAGGGCGCGTCATAGCCCTCTTTGGTCGGTTTCGGCGTCAGCCGCTGAGTGATCACTGCAATTGAAAAACCGAAATCTTCTCGATCAATTTATTGCCCCTCACTGCAAGTGAAAAACCGAAATCTTCTCGATCAATTTACTACCCCTCACTGCAAGTGAAAAACCGCCTTTTGCTGCGGTCTCAGCAAAAATTTAAACCGTCAGTGCACCGGAATGCACAACCTCAGCAAACTGATTCTCCGGCTCCCGTAACCCCAGATTCCCGCGAAGCGTCCCTTCTTCGTACTCGGTACGATACAACCCGCGTGCCTGTAAAATTGGAATGACGGAGTCAGTGAAGTCATCAAACGCCGTCGGCGTGCCACCGCGAACGATAAACCCGTCCGTTGCTCCTGATGTAAACCAGTGCTCCAGCCCGTCGGCAACGTGTTCGGCGGTGCCGAAAAATGTCGGGCGCGGCGTGGCCGCTTCCAGCGCGGTTTGCCGTAATGTCAGTCCGCGCTCTTTCGCATTGCGTTTGATCTCATCGGTAGTACTGCGGAAACTGTTCTGGCCTAAATCGCCGATGTCCGGGAACGGCGCATCCGGGTCGTACTGCGCGAAATCATGATGCTCAAAGTAACGGCCCAGATAATCCAGCGCGCTTTCCAGCGTCACCAGTTGCGCGGTTTCCTGATATTTACGCTCGGCATCCGTGACGGTGTCACCGATAATGACGCTGATGCCCTGAAAGACGCGGATGTCGTCGGCGTCGCGGCCATTTTTGACCAGCTGACGGCGGACATCTTCGCGGAATTCGCGTGCCAGCTCCGGCGTTTCCTGACGGGTGTAAATCGCGTCGGCAGCTTCAGCGGCAAACGCTTTTCCCTGTTCGGAAGCACCGGCCTGGAAGACGACCGGACGCCCCTGCGGAGAACGCCCCACGTTCAGCGGGCCCTGTACCGAGAAATATTTGCCGTGGTGATTAAGCGTATGCAGTTTGTCCGGCGCAAAGAACTGGCCGGTGGCTTTGTTGCGTACAAACGCGTCCTTTTCCCAGGAATCCCATAAGCCTTTGACCACGCTGACGTATTCGCTGGCAATGCGGTAACGCTCGTCGTGTTCCGGGTGTTTGTCGCGTGAGAAGTTTTTGGCAGAACCTTCCAGCGGAGAAGTCACGACGTTCCAGCCTGCGCGGCCGCCGCTGAGATGATCGATGCTGGCGAACTGACGCGCGACGGTGAACGGCTCGCTGTACGATGTGGAAAGCGTGGCGACCAGTCCGATTTTTTGTGTCACCAGCGACAACGCTGAAAGCAACGTAATCGGTTCAAAACGGTTAAGAAAATGCGGAATCGATTTCTCAGTAATAAACAAACCGTCAGCCACAAATAAGAAATCAAATTTTGCCTGTTCGGCTTTTTGCGCTAATTGCTGGCAGAACTGAATATTAATACTGGCGTCGGCAATGGCATCCGGATGCCGCCATGCGGACATATTTCCCGACGCACCCTGAATAATAGCGCCAAGACGTATCTTTTGTTTTTGAGTCATTTTCTTTCCCTTTCATGGACGGCTCTTGGAAATAGAACATTGATGAATTAAATAGCGTTGATACGCGATCACACCAGCGTGCGTAATTCCGCGATGGAGCGCACCAGCGGAGCCTGTTCCTGCGCGTCGAAAGCCTGCTGAATCAGCACTTTTCGCAGATAAACCAGCTCGACGCCCAGCGGATTAGTCGCGGTATGAAACGGCTCGTAACCCCGGCGCTGATACAAATCCGTCAGCCACGGGTGTTTGATGGCTGTCGCCAGATACACGGCGGGGGATTTCAGCGTGTCGCGCAAAAAGGTTTCTTCGACATAACGGATAATCTCGCTGCCAAAACCTTGCCCTTTGGCATGTTCCGCCACGGCAAACCAGTGAACAAAAGGCCAGGGCGCGAGATGATTTTTCGCCGGTGTCCACAGAAAACGGGTCGTCAGCGTGGCCGTCAGTTCGCCGTCTTTTTCCAGTACATAAGTGGTTTCATTGCGGATCACATCCCGCACATCCTCCACACTGGCGCGGGTGATAGTGAAATGGATGCCGTGTTCGAGCAGTGGTTCATAGGCTTTTTGCAGCAGCGAATGCAGCGCCGCGGCTTCAGATTCCTGGGCAAGGCGGATCAGATGGCTCATGTTCGGTTCCTTATGCCAGCGCCATGCTGGACGCGGCTAACAGTTCGAGTGAACGCAGGCGCGCCTGTGGCTGTGCGACCGGTGTGTCGATAATGAATTCTTCCACGCCGTAACGGGCCTGCAACGCTTCTAACTGGCGGTGAACGTCCTCGCCGGTGCCGTGCAGCACGTCAGACTGGCGTTCTTCAATCTGATGCGACGCTGCGCCGGATTGCCGGATATACGTTTCCGCCTGTTCGAGACTGCCGACATTTACGCTCTGGCCGTCGCTGCCGGTCACACGGTAACGCTGGGTGTTATCCACCAGACGCGCGGCCTGAGCGGCGGTGTCGGCGACAATCACCGGCACGGCGAGCAGGGCGCGTCGCCCGTTGCTGTCGTAGGAATAAGCGGAAAGGGCGCTGGAAATATCGCGTTCGTCGGCATTAAGGTGCGCCGCAAAAACAAATTCCCAGCCGAGACTGGCTGCCAGCCGGGCGCTTTGTTCGCTCGCGCCAAGCAGAAAGCGCGATGCCGACTGCGGCGGTTGTGGCGTGGCCGAAAGGGAATCCACGCCGCGCCCGCGAACCGGCACTGAAAGCCAGTCATCGAGCTGACGCAGCTGATCCGCAAACTCGCCTTTGCGCGCCGGATCGACAGCGTATTGCAGCGCGTGAGTAGAAAGGGGCAATCCGCCCGGCGCTTTGCCGATACCGATATCGACACGACCGGGCGCGAGTGACGCCAGCTGATTAAAATTCTCGGCGACTTTATACGGGCTGTAATGTTGCAGCATCACGCCCCCTGAGCCGACCCGCAGTTTTTGCGTATGCGCGAGGATCCAGGCGATGACAATTTCCGGCGAGGAGATCGCGAGTTTGTCGGTGTTGTGATGTTCCGCCAGCCAGAACCGGTGATAGCCCCAGCGTTCCGTCAGCTTCGCCAGTTCCAGCGTCCGGCGCAGCGCCCCGGCGGCATCCTCATGTTCATCCAGCGGACTTTTTTCCAGCAAACTTATGCGGTATCCCATCGTTTTCCCTTGTAATCGCAACACATCATTAACAACGATTATTAAAGTCAGGGGGAAGGGATGTAAAAGAACAATAGTAGCTATGGAGTTGCGGAAATTGGAAAACCTGTGGGTTCGCCGCCCGTAAGGGGTTTACGTCAGGTTCAGGTTCAACGTCGTTTTGAAAGCGGCAAGATTTCGCGGCAATAGCTGTGGCACCTGAAACAGTGCCAGCCAGCGGCAGCGCGCTTAACGCGCTCTCTGGACCAGTTTGGGCGGCGAGCCCAAGGTTTTAAAGTTTTGTCGCTACAACCCAAGGTGTGAATTAGCCACGCGCCCGCGTAATAACCATTCCCATATTTGTGAAATCCTTATCTCATTTTCTCATTTGTCACCAAAAGGTATATACCCGCAAAATCAGTTCTATCGGCAGGTCGGGCGTTAATTCAGATATGAAATATAAACAGCAATGACCTTGTCGCTTTTACCACATTATATTTGTGGTTTTTCACAGGTATTACACCAGGAAAAAGGTCCCGTCATGACATTATCCAAGTTATTGCTCCCGCTGCTGATTGCCGGGAATTTATCGACTGCATGGGCAGCCGGGCAAATTGTTCCGTCTGCTACCACTTTCCATGTATCCGCCGATGAATCGCTGAAAAGTAAACTGCCAGCCGATATTGCCAAACGCGGATATATTGTCGCGGGCACCAACCCGAATACCCCGCCAACCACGTTTTTCCAGGAAGACAATAAAACCCTCGCGGGCCGCGAAATTGACGTGATGAATGCCGTTGCGGCACGTCTGGGCGTGGAAGTGCGCTGGCAGGATACCGGCGGTTTCGACAACATTATTCCCGGGCTGAAATCAGGCCGCTATGACGTGGCGCTTTCCAATATCAACGCCACCAAAAAACGCCTCGAGCAGGTCGATTTTGTCAGCTATTACGATGCGTCGCGTCTGGGCGTGATCTCCCGCAAAGACGCCAATATCGCGCCGTTTACGTCTTTTGATGCCGTTTGCGGGCAGGAAATCGGTGCCGGTGCGGGCACGACGCAAATCGGACGTCTCGAAGCGGCCAGCAAAACCTGTACGGATGCAGGCAAACAGCCAATCAAAATTGCCGTTTTCCCGGACCGTCCGTCAGGCGTGCAGGCCGTGGTCAGTGGTCGCGTGCCGATGTTCTTTGGCCCGTATGAAGGCCTGACGTATCAGGTCAGCCAGGTGAAACCGCTGGCGCTCTCCGGCACCATTCATGTGGATGACGCACCGGTTTCGGTTGCGTTCCCGAAACAATCTGCGCTGGAAGAGGCCGTTCAGGCATCGCTTAACTCGCTGATTAAAGACGGGACTTATCAGAAGATCCTCGATAAATGGTCGATTGGCTTTGGCGCAGTGAAAGAATCCAAGCGTAATGAAGAGATTTTCGGATGAGCACTGAAACACACGGTCAGCAGCCGGAAGAGCTGCGGATCGTCGGTAAGAAATACATCGGGCGCTGGATAAGCGCCCTGATCGTCGTTCTGGTGCTGGGCGCTGCCGCCCATTCAATGCTCAACAACCCGCGTTTTGAATGGTCAGTGATTGCAGAAAACTTCACCGGTCCGTCGATTTTGCAGGGTGTTTTGATGACGTTGCAGCTGACTGCCATTTCGGTGATTTTCGGCTTTGCCGGTGGCACCGTGCTGGCGCTGATGCGGTTATCGTCCAATCCGGTGCTGGTCGCCGTGAGCTGGGGATATACCTGGTTTTTCCGCGGCGTGCCGATGCTGGTTCAGCTGTTTCTCTGGTACAACATTGCCGCCCTGTATCCCACCATTTCGTTTTCACTGCCCTGGGTAGGGGAAATCTGGAGTGCGTCGGCCAACTCATTAATCAGCCCGTTCAGCGCCGCCGTGATTGCGCTGGTGATGCACCAGTCGGCCTATGCCGCTGAGATTATCCGTGCGGGGATCCAGAGCGTGGGCACCGGCCAGATTGAAGCCGCGCGTGCCCTCGGTTACCGGCCTGCTTCCATATTCCGCCATACCGTGTTGCCGCAGGCGATGCGGGCGATTCTGCCACCCGCCGGTAATGAAGTGATCGGTCAGCTGAAAACCACTGCGGTGGTGTCGGTGATTTCACTGCAAGACGTGCTGTTTTCCGCGCAGATTATTTATCAGCGCACGTATGAAGTGATCCCGTTATTGCTGGTCGCGACGCTGTGGTATCTGGTGCTGACGTCGCTGCTTTCGGTGATTCAGTATTACGTCGAGCGTCATTTCAGCCGCAGCAGTTTGCGCAAGGTGAAGCGTAAATCTAAACCGCGTGACGAGACGCCGCGGGCGGTGAATACCGGCCTGAATGCAGGAGAAACCAGCCATGGGTGAGGCGATTGAGTTTCGGAAAGTCACCAAACGTTTTTCAGGAAACACCATTCTCGACGAAATCAGCCTGGATATTCCGGCGGGTTCGGTGACGGTGATTTTAGGGCCATCCGGTTCCGGGAAATCCACGTTGCTGCGCTGCATTAATCATCTGGAAAAACTCGACGGCGGCACCATCCGTATCGGTGGCGAACTGGTCGGCTACCGGCAAAAAGGCAATGCGCTTTATGAACTGAGCAGCGGGAAAATCGCCGCTCAGCGCAGCCGTACCGGTATGGTGTTTCAGCAATTTAATCTGTTCCCGCACCGCACGGTGCTGCAAAACATTACCGATGCGCCGCTGCGCGTGAAGAAACAAAACCGCCAGCAGGTGCTGACCAAAGCCCGTGCACTGTTGCAGCAGGTGGGGTTAGCCAGCCGCGAAGATGACTGGCCGCAGCAGCTTTCCGGTGGGCAGCAGCAGCGCGTGGCGATTGCCCGTGCGCTGGCGATGGATCCGGAAGTGATGCTGTTTGATGAACCGACATCGGCGCTCGATCCCGAACTGGTGGGCGAAGTGTTGCAGGTCATCAAAAAGCTGGCGCATTCGGGGATCACCATGGTGATCGTGACGCACGAAATTGGCTTTGCGCGTGAAGTCGCCGATAACGTGATCTTTATGGAAGGCGGAAAAATCGTGGCGTCGGGGCCGGTGAAAGCCGTGCTGGATGAAGCGGAGAACGTCCGTGTCCGCAATTTCCTGTCTACCGTATTGTAGAGTCTGCTCTGAAAAGTAAATCACACAGCTGCGGCAAACTGTCGCGGCTTTCCAGCCTGCTCAGTGCCACAATATTGGCCCGCTGTGCTTCCGTCATATCCGGTAAACAGGCGCGCAACTTCCCCGGTAAATCGAACGCAATCGCCAGACTTTGCTGACGCGTAAAGCGTTTTTGCCGCGTTTCTCCGTTGCGTAAAAATACCGTAACCTGATGAAAACGCGCAGCCGGGTTGAGCTCATCCGGCGGGGCGCTAAGATCCGGATGACGCGTGACACGGGCGGCCAGCGCGGCAATTTCGGCATCCGGCGGGTTTTCTGAGAAATCCTGTATCAGCAAAGCGTCGCGCAGCAGGCTGGCGGCAATTACGTATTCCAGGCTGAAACGTGCCTCGATACCGTTCGACGGCTCGCGCACTGACGCTGCAATATCACCGCCCGGCGGGAAAGACACTTCAATCCGCTCCACCGCATTTATCAGGTCGCTGAGCGGATCCCCCTGTTGCAGCCAGTCCTGGCGGATTGCCCGTGCGGCATCGGCGGCGCTGTGCGTGCCGCCACAGGTCGGATACGGTTTGAATTCCAGCCCCGGTGAGACGATACGCCACGGCGCGCCCCAGCTTTCGGTGAGTTTTTCCGGCTGCTGCTGACCGGCGCAGTAAGCAGTGAAAAAGCTGTCGAGCACGTTTTCTGACTGACCGTGAAAACCGGCCAGCGTCAGCAGGGTGGCCGTGACCGCAATTTGCGCCGCCAGCCCGGCGTGCAGCGGTTTAACCGCGCTGCCAAACTGCGCGCGTAAACCGCCCGCCTGCGTAGCCGCCGTCCCCAGAATAAGGGCCGTTTCCGGTTCGCTGGCGCCGGCCAGCCGCGCACAGGCCGCCGCCGCGGCAATCGTGCCGAGCGTGGCGGTATTGTGGAAACCCAGTTTGTAATGCTGCGAACCGGCGGCCAGCCCGAGGCGACCGGCGGTTTCCACGCCCGTCACCCAGGCATTGAGAAACTGCTCGCCGCTGATGTCTGGGCGCCCGGCCGCCAGCGCCAGCAAAGCAGGCAAAATCACCACGCCGGGATGACCGCGAAAGTCCGGGTGAAAATCATCGAAATCCAGCGCATGTCCGGCGTAACCCAGTAACACGGCGCGCGTCTGTGCATCGTCTGCACGGTAAACCTGTTGCAAACTTTTCAGCCCGGAATCGCCGGCTTCGCCGCGCACAACGGGCAGGGTGACGGCCAGAAAATCGAGCAATCCTTCGCGGGCATTTTCACGCGCTTCGGCGGAGGGACGCGCACTGACAATAAGCTTTGCCAGCGATGAAGTCAGTGTCATGTGTTTTTCCTGTTTCAGGCCTGCGGGCTGAGATGTTCAAGGGCGTTAACGGCCAGCTGCGCGAGATAATGTGCGGTCGGGAAGAGCGCGCGGTCATCGACGCGAAATTCCGGGTGGTGCAGTGCGAACGGGCCGCCGGAGCCGATCATCAGGAATGCGCCGGGCAGTTTTTGCTGATAGAAGGCGAAATCTTCGCCAATCGGGCTGGCTTCCACGCGACGCGCTTCAAAGCCCGAACCGGCGGCCTGCGCCAGTGCAAAATCCACCCATTCAGCGGTATTCACCACCGACGGCGGGCCGGGCTGCCAGTCGAGTTCAATTTGCGTATCAAAGGCACCGGCGATGCCTTTGAGCACCTGACGTAAACGGCGTTCAATAAGCTCGCGGGTGTCCTGATTAAACGAACGCACCGTGCCTTCGAGCCAGGCAGAATCGGGGATCACGTTCCACGTACTTCCGCTGTGAACCTGCGTGACGGACACCACCGCGTTGTGATCTGACGGCACGTTGCGCGCAATCAACGTCTGCAATGCGCCGATGATTTGCCCGGCAATAATAATCGGGTCATTGCCTTCATGCGGGCGGGCGGCGTGACTGCCGGTGCCTGAAATGGTGATGGCAAAACGGTCGACGCCCGCGGTGAGTGCGCCGTCTTTGCTGCCGATAATGCCGACCGGCAACGTCGGGTCGTTGTGAATACCAAAGATGACGGCGGCGTCGTCGAGCGCGCCGGTTTCAATCAGCGCGGGTGCGCCGTGGCCGGTTTCTTCTGCTGCCTGGAATAAAATGCGCACGGTGCCGGCAAGCGTTTCCTCGCGTTCTTTGAGCAAAATCGCCGCGCCGAGCGCCGCCGAAGTGTGGAAATCATGGCCGCAGGCGTGCATGACGCCGGGGTTTTCCGAGGTGTATTCCACGCCCGATTTTTCTTCGATCGGCAGGGCGTCGATATCCGAACGTAACACCACCCGCTTACCGGCTTTCTGGCCGCCAATTTCGGCCACCAGACCGGTTTTCAGCGGCAGATTCAGAACGCGGATCTGATGACTTTCCAGCACGGCTTTGATGCGCGCCGTGGTCTCGAACTCCTGATTGGAAAGCTCAGGATGGCGGTGCATGTTATGGCGAAAATCCTCAATGAATTTCGCCAGCGCCTGATGTTCCTGACCGGTATTCAACATGTAAAACTCCTTAAGCGGGCTGACGCGCCAGCCATCCGGCATGGCGTTCTTCGTCGAGGATCTTTTTCAGATACAGCGTGATATGGCCTTTGCCGAGGTCTCTTTCGAAGACCGGCTGAAAACCCAGTTTGATATACATTTCGCGCAGCCACGGATGGCTGGTAGCGGTGCCAAGCGAATACGCCGGGGCTTTGAGTTCGCCGATAAGAATGTGGTCTTCCAGCCATTCCAGCAGCCGTTTACCGAGATTCTGGCCTGTGTATTCCGGGTGCGTGCCGAACCAGCCAATATGCGGCAGACCCATCGGGCCCGGCAGGGTGCCCCACGGGAAACGCAAAGTGACCGAGGCTGCCATGCGCTGACCGTCAAACAGGCCAAATACCGCATGTTCATCGAGATGTTTCGTCACCCGCGCCAGATCGGCGGTGGCCGCATCAAACTGAATGCCGAGGGCTTTAATCGGGGCGTATGCGGCCAGCATCAGCGACAGATATTCGTGCCTGTCGTCTGAACTGAGCCGCCGGAAATGTGGGGTCATATCGCAGGTTTCTCCGGGGATGATAAATGACCGGACTGTTCGGCGAAGCGGATCACGTCATCCACTTTTTGCGGCGCACAGCCGATGTAATTTGCCGGATCCAGCCAGTGGTCCAGATCTTCTTCTGAGATGCTGGCGGCCAGAACCGGGTGTGCTAAAAGCACGGTTTTAAAAGATAGACGGTTCTCGAACGCCTGCATAGCGCACTCGTAAACCAGATGATGCGCCGTCTGTTTGCCGAGTTTTTTACCGGCTTCAAACATGACCTTTTCCGACAGCAGCAGGCCGTCCTGCATCTGCAAATTCGCCAGCATGCGGGCTTTATTGACCGTCAGGCCGGATAAAATAGCGCGGGCATTTTGCAGCTGGGCAGAAAGGTAAATCGAGATTTCCGGCAGGGCGATCCACTCCGCGCGCCAGCTCATGGCATCGCGTTCGTGCTCGACGTGCATCGACTGATAAATCAGCGACGCGCTGTGTAAAAGCGGGGCGGTCAGGCTGGCTAAGCCTTCGATGGCGGCCGGGTTACGTTTATGCGGCATGGTGGTCGAGCCGATTTTCCCCGCGCTGAACGGTTCTTCGACTTCATTAATTTCGGTGCGCATCAGGTTATAAAGTTCGTTGCCGATTTTGCCCAGCGTGCCGCTGATGAGCACCGCCGTGCTGGCGTATTCGGAAAAACGGTCGCGCGCTGCCTGCCAGCCGATATTCGGCGTATTCAGGTTCAGGCGTGCCAGCGTGCGGCGTTCGACTTCCGGGCCTGCTTCGCCGAGCGCGGCATATGTGCTGATCGCGCCGCTGAGATTGCCGGTCAGCAGACGCGGCGTGATGGCCTGAAGGCGGTCGAGATGGCGGATAAATTCATCCAGCCAGACGGCGACTTTAAAGCCGAACGTGGTCGGCAGCGCCTGCATTCCGTGGGTGCGGCCCGCCATCAGGGTGTACTGATGCTCACGCGCCAGATTTTTCAGCACGTCCGCCAGCGCGGTGGCGTCACGCACGATCACTTTCATTGTCCGGGCGAGCTGTAAAACCGTGGCGGTATCGACGATATCCTGCGTGGTCGCGCCGTAATGAATGTATTCCCCGGCCTCGCCGCACTGTTTTTGCAGCGCCGTCAGCACCGGCATCAGGGAATGTTTCATCTGCGCACCGGACGCGGCGATGTCGTCAATATTCAGCTGGCTGGGGTCGGCCAGTTCCGCTATCGACAGTGCTGCCTGTTGCGGGATCACCCCGAGCTCACCTTCGGCTAATGCCAGCGCCACTTCGACATTTATTTGCTGCGTCAGACGATTTTTCTCTGACCAGATTTCCCGCATTTCCGGTGTGCCAAAATTATTGCCAAGTAAAAGAAAATCAATCGGATGTGAGGCCATAATAATCTCTGTTTTTCTGAGGGTTAATTAATGAGTTTGGCAAAAACAATAATAAATACCGGGATAATACCGTTGCCGATATTTCTGTTTTTGTTTATTAAATTAACCCTTTATAGCGCTATCATTTCTTTGATCCAGCACAGGATGCAAGGGGTTTTGATGCTATAGCTAAAATTCATCTATTCTATTGCGAATTAGTGAATAAGGATCCGCAATCAGAACTTTGTTTATTATTTCAATTCTCGTACGATGTTTATATAACGACTTAATATATTCAATATCCGAATTCCTGTTTATTACGGGCAGGCAGTTTATTCAATTACTGACCAGAGAATAGGGCATCATCGTGTTCGCTATAAAATCACCGCAAACCTATCACCATCAGCCGGGGCTGCGTGCCCGCACCGGCGAACTTCTTGCCGTTCACTCGAATGAAATCGCCATTATCACCAGCCCGAAAGCCTGGCAGGCGGTGAATCCGCAGCTGGAAAACAGCCTGCGTGAGGCGGGGATCCGCTGGCAGGTGAATTTCCTGACCACCGGATGCACCGATGCCGCGATTGAAACGCATCTCAACGCCGTACGGGCGCAAAACGCCACGCTGGTGCTGGGTATCGGCGGCGGACGCGTGCTGGACTGCGCGAAAGCCATTGCGAATCTGATTGATGACATTGTGCTGGTGACGCTGCCGACGGTGGCCGCCACCTGCGCCGCCTGGTCGCCGGTCAGCATTATTTACAACGCGCACGGCGGGCACGTCCGCAGTCAGCCGTTATCGCGTATGCCGCTGATGGTGCTGGTCGACAGCGAAGTCATCGCGCAAAACGACGTCCGTTATCTGAAAGCGGGCATCGTGGACGCACTGGCGAAGTGGTACGAATTCCGGCCGTATAAACAGAAAAGCGACGACAGCCTGGCGCTGAATCTCAAAATTCAGGCGGCAAAACTGGCGGTGGAAACCTTTGAGAAATACGGGGCGCAGGCGGTGCTTGATAACGCCCGCCATGAAGTGACACCGGCGCTGATAAAAGTGATCGACGCCAATATCGCGGCGGCGGGCATGGCAAACAGCATGCGCGATGAAACGCCTGCACCGGGCGTGGCGCACGCCATTCACAACCGTTTTACCCATCAGCCTGAACTGCACGACTGGCTGCACGGCGAGAAGGTCGGTCTCGGCCTGCTGGTGCAGTCGCTGATGGAAAGTGACAACGGTGAACCGGAGCCGGAACTGCTGGCGCTGCTGCGGCAGTACGATGCGCCGCTGGCGCTGCCGGAATTCAACGGTAACCGCGATGAAATCCTTTCAACTATTGCCCGTGAAGTGAAGTTCTCCGCCGAAAACGCGGCGCGCCTGCCGTTTTCCATGGCCGCTGAACACATCGAAAAAGCCCTGCGGGCGACAGAAAATCAACATTATTCTTAGGAACATTTCATGACTTCTTCTTCAGAAAACACCAGAAAGCTGCGCCTCGGCCTGTTTGTTCAACCGCTCGGGCATCACGTCAGCGGCTGGCGTTTAACCGGACAGCTCGGTTCGCCCACGGACGTTGAATGGCTGACGTGGATCGCCAAAAAAGCCGAAGAAGGCAAGTTCGATATGTTTTTCATCGGTGACGCGCTGGCGACCAGCGTTTACCGCCTGCCTTCTACTATGGCGCGCCTCGAGCCGCTGACGTTGCTGGCGGCGCTGGCAGTGCAGACCCGTCATATCGGGCTGGCGGCAACGGCCTCTACCACGTTTACCGATCCGTTTAATCTGGCGCGCAGCTTTTCGTCGCTGGATCACATCAGTCATGGCCGTGCGGCGTGGAACGTGGTGACATCGTTTTCCACCGACGTGGCGCGCAATTTCAGTCGTGAAGATATGCCGATGCACGCCGAGCGTTACGCCGTCGCGCACGAGTTTCTCGACGTGGCGTTTAAGCTGTGGGAAGGCTGGCAGGAAGGCGCCGTCGCGCCGGACAAAGACAGCGGCCAGTATTTCGTGAATGAAAAAATTCAGCCGGTTAATCATCGCGGGAAATATTTCCAGGTGCAGGGGCCGCTGAATATCACCCGTTCACCGCAGGGACGTCCGGTGATTATCGAGGCCGGTTCTTCCGCTGACGGCCAGAAGCTGGCGGCCGCCACCGCCGAAGTGGTGTTTACCGCCGCCGCGACGCTGGAAGAAGCGCAGACGTTTTACCGTTCGCAGAAACAGCAGGTGAAAGACGCAGGGCGCAATCCGGATCATGTGCTGATCCTGCCCGGTGTGATGCCGATCGTGGGGCGCACGCGGGAAGAAGCGCGTGAAACCTGGCGTGAACTCAACTCGCTGGTGGATATCGATAACGGCATTCGTCAGCTTTCGACCCGCTTTAATATGGATCTCAGCCAGTTCCCGCTCGACGGCCCGGTGCCGGATGTGCCTGCCGGAGAAGGCAATCAGAGCCGTGTGAAACTGCTGACCGATCTGGCCTACCGCGAAAATCTGACCCTGCGTGAACTGGCCGCGATTGCTGCCGGTTCACGCGGACACCGCGTGCTGGTGGGAACCGCCGAAGATATCGCCGATGATTTCCAGCACTGGCTGGAGCTGGGCGGCGCGGACGGTTTCAATATTATGCCGGCCATCATGCCGGAGCAGCTTTCGCTGTTTGTCGAGCGGGTGATCCCGGAATTACGCCGTCGCGGGTTGTTCCGCGAAGAGTATGAATTCAGCACATTGCGCGAAAACCTGGGTTTGCCCGCGCTCTGATATAAGGATAACGGTATGACGATTTCGTTGTCACAGCGCGTGCAACGCGTTTCGCTTTCGGCCAACGCGGCGGCAAAGCAGCGCACTAATGATCTGAAAAAGGCCGGTGTCGATATTCTGGATCTCACCACCGGTGAACCGGATTTCGATACGCCGGAGCACATCAAGCAGGCGGCGTATGAGGCGATTGCACGCGGGGAGACCAAATACACGCCAACGCCCGGGATACGTGCACTGCGAGAGGCGGTGCAGCGAAAATTGCAGCAGGAAAACCGCCTGGAATTTGGCATTGATAATCTGATGATTGCCAACGGCGCGAAGCAGGTCATTTTCAACGCGTTTGCGGCGACGTTAAACGACGGCGATGAAGTGATTGTGCCGGTGCCGTACTGGCCGACGTTCCCGGACAGCGTGCGTTTTAACGGCGGCACGCCGGTGTTTGTGGAATGCCATCTGGAGCAGGGTTATAAACTTTCGCCGGAGCAACTGGCGGCCAGCATTACGCCGCGTACGCGCTGGCTGGTGCTCAATCATCCGGGGAATCCGAGCGGTGCGGTGTATTCAGCGCAAGAATTACAGGCGCTGGCCGTTGTGCTGCGTGCACATCCGCAGGTGCGGGTTATGCTCGATGATTTATACGAACACATTCTGTTTGATGGCCGCGAACACCGTAATTTGCTGAACGTGGCAGGCGATTTTCAGGCGCGCAGTTTGCTGGTCGGTGGCGTGTCTAAAACCTACGCCATGACCGGCTGGCGTATCGGTTTCGGTGCCGGGCCAAAAGATCTGATCACCGCGATGACCGTGGTGCAGTCGCAAATCAGTTCGGGCGCGAGTTCTGTCAGCCAGGCCGCGGCGCTGGCGGCGTACACCGGCGGGCTGGATTTCCTCGCGCCACAGGTGGCGGCCTATCAGCAGCGGCGCGATGACATCACGGGCATCCTTTCCGGCGTTGACGGGCTGGAACTGATACAGCCGCAGGGCGGTTTCTTCGTCTTCTGCCGCTGTGCGGGGCTGATCGGGCGTTACCGCCCTGGCGGCGCGAAAATAGAAAACGAAGCCGATGTGATGGACTATCTGCTGGAAAACGGCGTCTCCGGTGTGGGGGGCAGTGCGTACGGCTTGTCGCCATACTTCCGGCTGTCGATTGCCACAGACAACGCCACGGTGATTGAGGCCGGGCGGCGTATTGCGGCAGCGTGCGGACGGTTAAGCCCGGTGCTTTAGCCCGGTAAACCTGTGGGTTGGTGCCCGTACGGGGGTTTACGTCAAGTTCAAGGTCGTGGGCGTCGGCCCACACCGACTTGGGGGCGGCATATCGCCGCCGCCCCCAAGACCCCCGGGCTCTTTCACTGCGCGCTATCGCTGGCTGGCCATGTTTCAGCCGCCACCGTTATTGCCGCGAAAACTTGCCGCTGCGCGGTACCTTCATTTCGGTCTTCGAGCCTTTCGGTCTCGAAACACTCATTCAGCAAGCTTTCTGAAAGCGGCTGGAGGCTTTTCAATTCAAAATCAGCCTGCATAAATCTTCCGAATTACATAGCCTCTGGCCGCTTTCAAAACGACGTTGAGTGAGTGGTGAGAAACGGCGAGAGTCTGTTTTCGAGCAGGTTCGAGCCCGAAGCGAAAGTACCGCGCAGCGGCGACGTTTGCGGCAATAGCCGGAGTTGCTGAAACATACTTTACAAGCGATAGCGCGCAGTTAAAAAGACGCGGAGATTCAAAAGAGGGGCCGTCTGGCCTCTCTTTTGTCGGTTTCGGCGCAGTGAGTTAAGTGATCACCGCAATTGAGAAACCGAAATTTTCTCGATCCCGCCATCAATGCAATTGAAAACCGAAACTTTCTCGATCCCGCCATCAATGCAATTGAAAAAAACCACATTTCATAAAAGCGTCACTTAACCCCGCTAGGTTATGCCCATCACCGGTCAGAGACGGGCAACGGACATGAGTTATTTATCACTCCATCACATACACAAAACCTGGGGCAATAAAGTTGCGCTCAATGACATCAGTTTTGATGTGGAAGAGGGCGAATTTATTGCGCTGCTGGGCCCTTCCGGCTGCGGAAAATCCACCATGCTGCGCACGATTGCCGGGCTGGAATCGGCCGACAGCGGAGCGATTTATTTCCAGCAATCCGACGTCACCGCGCTGACGCCGTCGCAACGTAAGTTGTCGATGGTGTTTCAGTCTTATGCCTTATTTCCACACATGAGCGTGCGGGAAAATCTGCTGTTCGGGCTGCGGGCGCGTGGCGAAGATAAGCGGCAATTTGCTTCGCGGCTGGCGGATGTCAGCCGGCTGATGGAGCTGGAGCCGCTGCTGGACAGATTGCCTGCGCAGCTTTCCGGCGGTCAGCAACAGCGCGTAGCGCTCGGGCGGGCGGTGATCGCCAATAACCGGCTGTGCCTGATGGATGAGCCACTGTCCAATCTCGACGCCAAACTGCGCCAGAGTATGCGTCGCGAAATCCGGGCGATTCAGAAAAAACTCGGTCTGACGATGGTGTACGTCACCCACGATCAGACCGAAGCGATGAGCATGGCGGACAAAATCATTCTGCTAAACGACGGGCGCATCGAACAGCACGACACGCCGGACAATCTCTACAACAACCCGGAAAGCATTTTTGCGGCGCAATTTATCGGTGCGCCGCCGATGAATATCCTGCCGCTGACGCGTCGTGGTGAACATCATTATCTCGCCACTATGCCGGTTCCGGTGGTGGAAATGCCGGGTGTCCCCTCGCTCAGCCTGGGGCTGCGCGCCGAAGATATTCAGCTGACCGACGCCACGCAGGCCGGGCTGACGGCGCAGGTGATCAGCCACGAATATATGGGTGCCGATACGCTGGTGGTATGTTCCATCGCCGGTGCCGCAGAGCCGCTGACCGTAAAAGTGGCCGGTATGAAACGTTTTGCCGAGGGCCAGCCGGTCGGGCTGCAATGGCTGTCCAGCGCACAATATTTTTTCTTCACGACGGGCGGAAAGCGCTGTTATGACGCGGAGGAATTTTGTTTGCCCTCCGGCCAGAGAGTCGCCGTCTGACGGCCATTTATAGTCGTGAATTCATTTTTCTACACTTACAACAACACTTGCCGAAGGGAAAATCATGTCACTTGTTCATCGTTTTTCACGCCTTGCTACCGCTGTTTTGCTGATCACCGGAACCTCTGCTTTTGCGTCGGAGCCGGTGAAATTGCAGATGTACTACCCGATTGCCGTGGGCGGAAAAATCAGCCATACGGTCGACACGCTGGTGGAAGATTTTCAGAAAACGCACCCGGATATCAGTATTCAACCGGTGTATACCGGGGATTATGCAACGACGGTAACGAAAGCGCTGACGGCGTTTCGCGGAGGCAACGCGCCGCAAATGGCGGTGATCGGTGACATTGAGGCCTATTCACTGATTGATGCGGGCGCGATCGTGCCGGTGAGCGATCTCGCTAATGACGCGGAAGGGAAAAAGTGGATCGACGGCTTCTATCCGGCCTTTATCCGTCACATTCAGGACAAAGTCTGGAGCATTCCGTTCCAGCGTTCGACGGTGGTGTTGTACTGGAATAAACAGGCGTTTGAGAAAGCGGGTCTGAACGGCGACACACCTCCGGCCAACTGGCAGCAGGTGGTGGATTTCGGTAAGAAACTGGTGGTGCGTGACGGCAACGACGTCAAACAGTGGGGCATCGAAATCCCTTCTACGCCAAACGGTTACTGGAATTTCCAGGGCATCGCCGCCACTAACGGCAGCCATCTGGATAACGGCAAAGGCACCGCCGTCACGTTTGACACGCCAGCCAACGTGGAAGCGCTGCAATGGCTGACGGATCTGGCGCAGAAAGACGCGGTTTCCCCGAAAGGCGCGATTGCCTGGGGCACCACGCCGCAGGATTTCATCGACGGCAAAACGGCCATGATGGTGACCACCACCGGTAACCTGACGACGGTGCGTGACAACGCCAAATTCCCGTTCGGCGTAGCGATGTTGCCGGAGAAAACCCAGCGCGGCAGCCCGACCGGCGGCGGCAATCTGTATGTGTTCAAAAACGCGACGCCTGAGCAGCAGAAAGCGGCGATGGAGTTTATCCGCTGGGTTTCCGCCCCGGAACAGGCGGCGCGCTGGAGCATCGCGACCGGTTATGTTGCGACGTCGCCTGCCGCGTGGGAAACGCCGGTGATGCAGGATTACGTGAAACAGGTTCCGCAGGCGCTGGTGGCGCGTGAGCAGCTGAAATATTCACAGCCGGAACTCTCGACGTACAACAGCGTGCAGATTCAGGAGCTGATGAACCATGCGATTGAAGCGGCGGTGACGCAGGCGAAAACGCCAGCCGACGCGCTCAGTTCTGCACAAAAACAGGCGGACCGTCTGTTGAAACCGTATCAGTAAGGCTCGCGGATGAGCATTCCTCACAGCACGCTTCACGCTGTTGCACCGGCAGCCCGCACACGCGGGTTGTCTTTGCAGATTTACGGCTATCTGCTGATTTTGCCCGCGCTCGGTTTTTTGCTGCTGTTTACCCATTATCCGGCGCTGGCAACGATTTGGGAAAGCGTATTCAGCGCAGCACGCAACGGGCATCCGGCGCAGTTTGTCGGGCTGGATAACTACCGTGCGCTGCTTGATGACGACACCTTTATGTTGTCGCTGCGCAACAACCTGCTTTATGCGGTGATCACCATTCCGCTGTCGGTCGCGCTCGCGCTGATGATGGCGCTGGCGGTCAACCGCCGTTTGCGCGGTAACGCGATGGTCCGCGCAGCGTTTTTCATTCCTTCTTTATTACCGATGGTGGCGATCGCCAACCTCTGGCTGTTTTTCTATACGCCGCAACTCGGGTTGCTTAACAAACTGATGGCGCTGTTTTCGCTGCCCGCCGTTAACTGGCTCGGTGAACCGGGCACCGCGCTTTACAGCCTGATGGTGGTTTCCGTCTGGCGCGAAGCCGGGTTCTTTATGATTTTTTATCTCGCGGCGTTGCAGCAAATCGATCCGCGTCTGGCTGAGGCGGCCGAAATAGAAGGGGCGTCGCGCCGCTACTTTTTCCGCCGCGTGCAGTGGCCGCTGCTGATGCCGACCACGCTGTTTATTCTGATCAATGCGTCGATGAACGCCTTCCGCATCGTGGATCAGGTGATTGCGATGACCAACGGCGGGCCGAATAACAGCACCAGTCTGCTGCTGTTCTATATCTACCGCACCGCGTTCAGCTACTGGGATTTGCCGTACGCCTCGGCGATGACCGTGGTGTTGCTGGCGATTCTTGCCACGATTGCGCTGATCAAATTCAATCTGCTGGATAAAAGGACGCACTATCAATGAGCAGCCTGACGATGACGTTAACGCCGGTGCGGACGTTTTCCGCAGGCCGCCTGTGCCTGAATATTGCCATCTGGCTGGCGGCGTTTTTGTGGTTTTTGCCGGTGCTGGTGTCGGTCTGGGTCGCGATTCATCCGGCATCTGAACAGGGGAGTTTTTCCCTGTTTGCACCGCTGACGTTGCAGAATTTTATCAACGCCTGGCAAGCCGCGCCGTTCGGGCGCTATTTTCTCAATACCACGCTGCTGGTGCTGATGATTGTGGTGTGCCAGCTGATTTTAGCGACGCTGGCTGCCTACGCGCTGGTACGGTTTAAACTTAAAGGCGCGGGGATCATTTTTGCGCTGGTGCTGTTGCAACTGATGATCAGCCCCGACGTTCTGATCCTCAACAACTACAAAACGATCGGCGCGTTCGGCCTGCGCGATAGCCTCCTCGGGATAGCGCTGCCGTATTTCGCCTCGGCGTTTGCCATTTTCCTGTTGCGCCAGACGTTCCGCAGCATTCCGCTGGTGCTCGAAGAAGCCGCGATTGTGGAAGGGGCCAGCCGTTTTTACATTCTGCGCAAAATCTATATCCCGCTGGCGAAACCGGTGTACGTGGCGTTTGCGCTGGTGTCGGTAAGCTTTCACTGGAACGATTTCCTCTGGCCGCTGGTCATTACCGATTCCGTAAAAGTGCGGCCGATTACCGTCGGGCTTCAGCTGTTTTCCGCGCCGGAACAGGGCGTGCAGTGGGCGCTGATCGGCGCGGCAACGCTGATGACGGTGCTGCCGTTATTGGCCTTATTCCTTATTTTTCAACGTCAGTTCGTTCAATCCTTCATGCGGGCTGGGATTCGTTAAGAACAACCGGAGCATCTTATGACCGTCATCACCTCATCCCCTTTGTTATCGCAAGCGCAGGAACGGGCTCTGGGCAACGTGAGTGCTTTGTATCAGCTGCCGGATATGCATGACGCGGCGGTTTCAGGCGTCAGGCTGCGTTTCGGGCTGATAGCGGACCCGCAATACGCCGATGTCGATGTACAAAAAGAGCGTCATTACCGCAACAGCCTGAATAAACTGGCGACCGCGATTAATGAGCTGAATGATTTAAAGCTCGATTTCGTGGTTACGCTGGGCGACCTGGTGGATCGCGACTGGAGCAGTTATCAGGCGGTGCTGGCGCGCTACGAAGCGTTGCGCCATCCGCACGCCGTGCTCATTGGTAACCACGATGCGCAGGTGATTTCCCAACATCTGGCGGCGCAGTCTCCTGCGCTGGGATTGCCGAAAAGCTATTACCAGTTCAGCCTGCCGGGCTATCGTTTTCTGGTCATTGACGGCAACGACGTCAGTTTGTACTGCAATCATGCCAATGGCGAAGACCGTCAGCTGGCAGAATTTATGCTCGATGAACTGACCGAATGCCAGCAGTCGCAGGCGCAGCCGTGGAATGGCGCGGTAGGGCGTAAACAGCTGGAATGGATTGAGCAAAACCTGAAACAGGCGCGTGCGCAGGGCGAAACGGTGCTGGTGTTCGGCCATTACCCGCTGACGCCGGTGAACACGCATAACCTGTGGAACTGCGAAACGCTGGTGGAATTGCTCTGCCGCTATAACGTGCGCGCGTATTTCGCCGGGCACGATCACCGCGGGGGCTATGACCGGGTGGAAAACACCGATTTTATTACGCTCAAAGGCATGGTGGACGGGGAAAGCAGCCTGCCATTTTCATCCGTCACGCTGAACGGCGAAGTTCTGACAATCACGGGATACGGGCCAGAGGTGAGCAGGGTGTTGAGCCGCCAGGTTGAGTCTCTGTAACAAGCAAAAAGCCCGCCGTAGCGGGCTTTGAACATCATGACAGGGCTACGCCGTGAGCAGGTTCGGGCAGTTCTGCCCTTTGATCAGCTGATCGATGTTCATCAGCGTGGTTTCAGAAATGCTGGTCAGCGCGTCACTGGTCAGGAATGCCTGATGGCCGGTGAACAGCACGTTGTGGCATGAAGACAGGCGGCGGAAAACGTCGTCGAGGATGACTTCGTTTGAGTTGTCCTCGAAGAACAAATCGCGCTCGTTTTCATACACGTCCATACCCAGCGCGCCGATTTTTTGTTTTTTCAGCGCGTCAATGGCGGCCGTTGCATCCAGCAAAGCGCCGCGGCTGGTGTTCACGATCATCACGCCGTCTTTCATTTTGGCAAAGGACTGAGCGTTAAGCAGATGATGGTTTTCCGGCGTCAGCGGGCAGTGCAGGGAAATGACGTCGGATTCTGCGTAAAGCGTATCCAGATCGACATATTCTGCGCCCAGCTCCAGTGCCAGCGGGCTTGGATACGGGTCAAAAGCCAGAATCCGCATTCCAAAACCTTTCAGAATCCGCATTGTTGCCACGCCGATTTTACCGGTGCCGATGATACCGGCGGTGCGCTGGTACATATTAAAACCAATCAGCCCTTCGAGTGAGAAGTTGGCTTCGCGGGTGCGCTGATAAGCACGGTGAATGTGGCGGTTAAGACACATCATCATGCCGACGGTGTGTTCTGCGACGGCTTCCGGTGAATAGGCCGGAACGCGCACAACGGAAATGCCCAGTTCTTTCGCCGCCTCAAGATCGACGTTGTTAAAGCCCGCGCATCGCAGCGCCAGCGTTTTTATCCCCAGAGAAGCCAGTTCCTGCAACACTTCACGGCTGCCGTCATCATTGACGAAAATACAGACGGCATCTGCACCGGCTGCGGTTTTTGCAGTTTGCGGGGACAGCAGAAAATCGAAAAATTCCAGTTCATAGCCGTAATGTTCATTGACCAGTTCCAGATATTTCCGGTCGTAATTTTTAGTACTGTAGACAGCCACTTTCATGGTGTTTCTCCGCAGTGAGTTTGAATCTCTGACGAAACCGTTTCCGACTGTTTTATAAGGAATAAACATTTTCAGAAACAATTCGCAATATGCCACCAAACTAACAG
Organism: Rahnella sp. BCC 1045; assembly: GCF_019049615.1. Taxonomy (NCBI): domain Bacteria; kingdom Pseudomonadati; phylum Pseudomonadota; class Gammaproteobacteria; order Enterobacterales; family Yersiniaceae; genus Rahnella; species Rahnella sp. BCC 1045. Next base: position 123,064 of record NZ_JAFMOZ010000144.1, read on the forward strand.
AGCATCGGGGTGCCGACAATTTTTCCTGTGCTATTTGGGTGCCGGATACTGGTATTTCAACCATCAGTTGTTACGCTAATTATGATATCTTGCGGGCGGTCAGACGATTAAGTGCAAAACAAGGCAAGTCATGAGGAACGGACTGAAGAGAAGCGCGCAAATTATCCTGAGTATAGTGGTGATTCTCGCGCTGCTGATGTGGGGGTTATGGAAAACGGTGCCGCGCTGGTTGCCGCCGGTTGCCAGCCACTGGCTCCCGAAAGGAACACAACTGACGCTCAGCGGTGCGCCGCACTGGTCGGACGGCGTATTGCAATTGCCGGGGCTGCGTTATTCCGCCGGTGAATGCGCGCTGGCGACTGCGGAAAATGCACACCTGAGCAAAGAAAGCGGGCACTGGGCGCTCAATATTGATGCGCTAAAAGTCGATACCGCCTGTCTGGCGCAACTGCCAAAAAGTGACGCCTCAACGCCGCTTTCCGTGGCGGATTTACAACATCTGCTGCCCGACGGGCGCGTCAACGTGACGCAACTTTCCGTTACACCCTGGCAGCGTTATGCGGGGCAAGTTCAGCTCAGCAGCGAAGGCGGCGTACAGCATCTGACCGTGAGCGGCGACGCGCTGAAACTCGACGCCGTACTCGGTGCCGACCGTACGCTGGCGATCCATTCGTTTAGCCTGATCCCGCCCGGCAGCGAACAACCTGTCACGCTCAGCGGCAAACTTCTTCTGCCCGCCACGTTCGATCAGCTGCCGGAATCCGGCGAGCTTCATGCAGAAATTCAAACCGCGCAGGTTACTTCTCCGCTGGACATTCTTCTCAGCTGGCAGACAACGGAAGGCGAACTGACGCTGACGGAAAAAGGCAGCGATAAGCCGCTGGCGATTCTGCCGTGGAAACTCAACGGTAATGCATTGCAGATTTCGCAAGGGCAGTGGCGCTGGCCGTATGCCGCGCAGCCGCTGGCCGGTGGCGCTAACCTGACGCTCAGCGACTGGTCACCGGCGTTTGATCAGACCAATATCACTGCACGTCTTAACGTGCTGACGCAGGGCCACAACGGTAAAGCTAACGTAGTGCTGAGTATGGGGCCGGGGCGCATCGGGCTGCTCGACAGCCATTTAGGTTTCCGGCTGACCGGGCAGGCAAATTTGCAGGCGACGTCTCTGAGCGCCTCATTGCCCGGCGAACTGAGCGGTTCCGTGCTGAACCCGACGCTTTTACTGCGCAGTGGTTCGCTGCTGCGCGCCTGGGGAAAACCGACGCCGGAGCTGACCATCAGCGACGCGCGCTGGCCGCTGGCGGGTGTGAAAGTGTCGGCGCAGGGCGTGAGCGGGCCGTTGCAGGCGATTCTGAAAGCCAGCCACCGTTTCTGGGGGAAATTCGATCTGCACCTCAGCGGTAAATCGCAGGAATTCTGGCCGGACGCCGGGCAGTGGGATTTCAACTACTGGGGAAACGGGCATCTGCCTCCGCTCAGCGGTCGCTGGGATATGTCCGGCAAAGGGCAATGGCACGATAACCGGATCAGCATTAACAGCCTTTCGACCGGTTTCGACCGTCTGCACTACGGCCTGGTCGACGTGGAAGCGCCGCGCCTGACGCTGGATAAACCCCTGATCTGGCTGCGCCCACCGGCTGCGCGATTCAAACCGCAATATCCTGATTTACCGACAGTATTCAAAGGCGACATCAAACTGGTGGCGAAGAAAATTGCGCTCACCAACGGCGGTTATCTGCCGCCTGCGACGCTGGTATTGCAGCTCAGCGGCGACAGCCCGGATCGTTTTGGCATGCGCGGTATGCTGGACGCCAGACCGATTGGCCCGATCCGGCTGACCGGACGCTGGGACGGCGAGCGTCTGCGCGGAGAGGCCTGGTGGCCGAAGCAGCAACTGACGTCTTTCCAGACACTGCTGACGCCAGATCTCAACATCAAACTGCGCGATGGGAGTTTCTACGCGCAGTCGGCGTTTTCCGCCGCACGGGGTCAGGGTTTTGTCGCCGGTGGTCACTGGGTGGTGAAAAATGGCGGGCTGTGGATGAAAGATGGCGACCTGAGCGGACTGGATTTCAGTCTGCCGTACCGTTTGCAGGATTCCGTCTGGCAGCTCGGCGTGAAAAAGCCCGTCACGCTGCGTATTGGCGAGGTTAATAATCTGGTGGCGATGAAAAATATCACCGCCGATTTACAGGGGCATTATCCGTGGAGCGAAGGCAAACCGCTGACGCTCACCAATCTGGGCGTGGATATGCTGCGCGGGCATCTGAGCCTGTCGGCGCTGAGAATGCCGCAACACGATGCGGCGGTGCTGAAACTGGAAAAAATCAATCTCAGCGAGCTGTTTACGGCGCTGAAACCCAAACAACTGGCGATGTCCGGCGTGATTTACGGCGAACTGCCGCTGTTTGTTGAGAATCCAAAATGGATCATTCAGAACGGGTGGATCAAAAATGACGGCGGCCTGACGTTGCGTCTGGATCCGCAATTTGCCGATGCAATGGCCAGCGGTAATTTTGCCAATAAAATGGTGGTGAGTCTGTTGCGTTACATGGAAATCAGCCGTTCCGACGCGCAGGTTAGCCTCGATAATCTGGGCATGCTGACGATGGCGGCGAAAGTCGACGGCGTGAACTACACCGATACGACTCACGGCGGCGATAAGGAAAAGCGAGAAATCGTGCTCAATTACACCCATCAGGAAAACATTTACCAGCTGTGGCGCAGTTTGCGTTTTGGCGACAACCTTCAGGACTGGCTGCAACAGGAGGTGTCATTGCCTGCTGATGCGCTGTCGAAAGGTCCGGTTTCTGCCGGACAGAAAAAGGAACAAACAGTGAGGAAGGAACAATGAAACTGCGACTCGTCGGGCCATCTCTGGCGCTCAGCGTGATGATGCTCAGCGGCTGTGTTCCGCGCATCGAGCTGGCGGCGCCGAAAGAGCCGATCACGATAAACATGAACGTTAAAATCGAGCATGAAATTCATATCAAAGTTGATAAGGATGTCGAGAACCTGCTGAAAAATCAAAGCGATTTGTTCTAGGAGCCTGTATGTCCGGAGTATTGTTCAAAAGATTCAGCCTGATGATCCTGGCCAGCGGTTTACTGTTTTGCAGCCAGGCTTTTGCGTTAACGCTCAATGAAGCCAAACAGCAGGGGCGCGTGGGCGAAACGCTTTCCGGCTATCTGGCGCCCGTGAAGCAGGATGCAGAAAGCGTCGCGCTGGCGGCAAAAATCAACGATGCGCGCAAACAGCAATATCAGCAGGTGGCGCAGGATAATAACGTCAGCACCGACGACGTCGCCAGGCTCGCCGGGCAAAAACTGGTCGCCAGAGCCGCATCAGGCGAGTACGTGCGCGGCATTAACGGGAAGTGGTTGCAGAAGTAAAAGCAGGGCAGACGTGGCCCGAAAAAAAGCGCGCCTTTCGGCGCGCAAGTGTTTTATCACAACCTCATCTGAGCGGGTCTGAAAGATTCTAAAATGAATGATGGCTCAGATTGTGATAACAGATGTTATGCAGCAGCCAGTTCTTTGATAGCTGCATCGATCGCTGCTTTCGCGTCGGTTTGTGCTTTAGTCGCCACTTCCGGACCGTAAGCAATACCTTCCGCGTAAACGAATTCTACGTCGCTCATGCCCAGGAAGCCCAGGAACAGAGACAGGTAAGGGGCAACCAGATCGCTTGCGGTGTCTTTATGGATGCCACCACGGCTGGTCAGAACGATAACGCGTTTGCCTTTCACCAGACCTTCAGGGCCTTTCTCGGTGTATTTGAAGGTCACGCCAGCACGAGCAACCAGGTCAAAATAGTTTTTCAGCTGAGTAGGGATGTTGAAGTTGTACATCGGTGCAGCGATAACGATCACGTCATGCGCTTGCAGTTCTTCAATCAGGGTGTTGGACAGTGCCAGTGCTTCTTCCTGACGTGGAGTCAGTGGAGCGTCGGATGGACGCAGTGCGCCAACCAGCTCGCCGTCAAGAACAGGGATCGGGTCAGCAGCCAGGTCACGAACAGTTACGGTAGAACCGCTGTTAGCGGCCTGATACTGTGCAACCAGGTAATCGGCCAGTTGGTTAGACTGAGAGAAGTTAGCCAGAATGCTTGATTTCAGAACGAGTACTTTGCTCATTATTGAGTTCCTTAACTGTGTGAACATAGGGGAGCAGATTTTTTAACCTGAACCTCCCCGGAATGGAACTTACTTTATTCACAAAGCTTATTCAGTGATAGCGCAATATTTCGAGACCTCCGTTCAGTATTTTTGAACAAGACACGAAAGGCTAAAAACGTCGAACTTTCTTCATCCTCAATAGCTTGTGTTAACATATTGGCAAACAGGCTCGTATGAACCCGCCTCAAATCATTTCTACTTCAGATGACGGATGCTTTGCTCATTCAGTCCGCTGACTTGCAACAAGGAATATCGAACGTGAAATCACCGCTCGCGGCATTATCAGCGCAGTTAGACGGGCTGATGCTACGTGACCGGCAACGCCTGCAACGTCGTTTGCAGGGTGCCAAAAAGACTTTTGATCAGAACACCAACCCTCAGGCCGTTGAAGCATTAACGGCTGAGCTTCAGAACGCCATTTCCGAAAGCCTGAAGAAAGTCACTGCCCGTGAAGCATCGCGGCCAAAAATCAGCTATCCGGAAAATCTGCCGGTCAGCCAGAAAAAAGATGACATCTTTAAAGCCATCCGTGACCACCAGGTGGTGATTGTCGCCGGTGAGACCGGTTCCGGTAAAACCACGCAGATCCCGAAAATCTGTATGGAACTCGGGCGCGGTATTAAAGGTGTTATCGGGCATACGCAGCCACGTCGTCTGGCGGCGCGTACTGTCGCCAACCGCATCGCCGATGAGCTGGATACCACGCCCGGCAATACCGTCGGTTATAAAGTTCGTTTTAATGATCAGGTCAGCGATAACACGCTGGTGAAGCTGATGACAGACGGCATTCTGCTGGCGGAGATCCAGCAGGATCGTATGCTGATGCAGTACGACACGCTGATCATCGATGAAGCGCACGAACGCAGTCTGAACATCGACTTTATACTCGGTTATCTGCGCCAGTTGCTGTCGAAACGTCCGGATCTGAAAGTCATTATTACGTCTGCGACTATCGATCCGCAGCGGTTCTCCCGTCACTTTAATAACGCGCCGATCATTGAAGTTTCCGGCCGTACTTATCCGGTTGACGTGCGTTATCGCCCGATTGTGGATGATGCGGACGACGTTGACCGCGACCAGTTGCAGGCGATTTTCGATGCTGTGGATGAACTGGGTCGCGAAAGCATGGGCGATATCCTGATCTTCATGAGCGGTGAACGGGAGATTCGTGATACCGCCGATGCGCTGAACCGTCTGGACTTGCCGCATACCGAGATCTTGCCGTTGTACGCACGGTTGTCGAACAGCGAACAGAACCGCGTGTTCCAGTCACACGCCGGCCGCCGTATCGTGCTGGCGACCAACGTCGCGGAAACCTCGCTGACCGTGCCGGGCATCAAATATGTGATTGACCCTGGCACCGCGCGTATCAGCCGTTACAGTTTCCGTACCAAAGTGCAGCGCCTGCCGATTGAGCCGGTTTCGCAGGCGTCGGCCAACCAGCGTAAAGGCCGTTGCGGACGCGTTTCCGAAGGTATCTGTATCCGTCTGTATTCGGAGCAGGATTTCCTGTCGCGCCCTGAATTTACCGATCCCGAAATTCTGCGTACCAACTTAGCCTCCGTTATTTTGCAAATGACGTCGCTGGGGCTGGGCGATATCGCGGCATTCCCGTTTGTGGAAGCGCCAGACAAACGCAATATTCAGGACGGCGTGCGCCTGCTCGAAGAGCTGAACGCCATCAATAATGCGGTCGATGGCCGTTACTCGCTGACGCCGCTGGGCCGCCAGCTGGCGCAGTTACCGGTCGATCCGCGTCTGGCGCGCATGGTGCTGGAAGCGCAGAAAAATGGCTGCGTGCGTGAAGTGATGATTATCACCGCCGCGCTGTCGATTCAGGATCCGCGTGAGCGTCCGATGGATAAACAGCAGGCGTCTGATGAAAAACATCGCCGTTTTGCGGATAAAGATTCTGATTTCCTGGCGTTCGTGAATTTGTGGGATCACCTGAAAGTGCAGCAAAAAGAGCTGTCTTCGGCGCAGTTCCGCAAGCTTTGCCGCAGTGACTTCCTCAACTATCTGCGCGTGCGTGAGTGGCAGGATATTTACACTCAGCTGCGTCAGGTGGTGAAAGAACTCGGGCTGCCGGTGAACAGTGAACCGGCGGAATACCGCGAGGTGCATTGCGCATTGCTGACCGGTTTGCTGTCGCATATCGGGCAGAAAGATGCGGATAAACAGGAATATACCGGCGCGCGTAACGCCCGTTTCGCAGTGTTCCCGGGTTCCGGTTTATTCAAAAAACCGCCGAAATGGGTGATGGTGGCCGAACTGGTCGAAACCAGCCGCCTGTGGGGGCGTATCGCCGCCCGCATTGAGCCGGAATGGATTGAGCCTCTGGCGCAACATCTGGCAAAAAGCAGTTACAGCGAGCCGCACTGGGAAAAAGCGCAGGGCGCGGTGATGGCGACGGAAAAAGTCACGCTGTACGGTCTGCCGGTGGTCGCTGCGCGCCGGGTGAATTACGGCACGATTGATCCGGTGGTCTCGCGCGAGCTGTTTATCCGCCACGCGCTGGTGGAAGGCGACTGGCAGACGCGTCATGCGTTTTTCCGTGCCAATTTGCGTCTGCGTACCGAAGTCGAAGAACTGGAACACAAATCACGTCGCCGCGATATTCTGGTCGATGACGAGACGCTGTTCCTGTTCTACGAGCAGCGTATCGGGCAGGAAGTGGTGTCGGCGAAGCACTTCGATACGTGGTGGAAAAAGCAGCCGCAGGACAGCCTGAACTTCGAAAAAAGCATGCTGATCAAAGAGGGCGCGGGCAACATCAGCGCTCACGATTACCCGAACTTCTGGCATCAGGGCAATCTCAAGCTGCGTGTGACCTATCAGTTTGAGCCGGGCACTGACGCCGATGGGGTCACGGTGCATATCCCGTTGCCGCTGCTCAATCAGGTGAACGAGGAAGGTTTTGACTGGCAGATCCCCGGCATTCGCCGCGAGCTGATTATGGCGCTGATCAAGTCATTACCTAAACCGGTTCGCCGCAATTTTGTGCCTGCGCCAAATTATGCCGATGCGCTGCTCGGACGCATCAAACCGTTCGAAATGCCGCTGCTTGATGCGATGGAAAAAGAGCTGCGCAAGATGAGCGGGGTGACCATCGACCGTGAAGACTGGCATCTGGATCAGGTACCCGATCATCTCAAAATGACGTTCCGCATTGTTGATGAGAAAAACAAAACGCTGCGCGAAAGCAAGGATCTGACAGCGCTGAAGTCTGGCCTGAAAGAGCAGGTACAGCAGACGCTGTCTGCTGTAGCGGATGATGGCATTGAGCAGCGTGATTTGCATGTCTGGAGTTTCGGCACGCTGCCGGAACGCTACGAGCAAAAGCGCGGCGGTTATGAAGTGAAAGCGTATCCGGCGATTGTCGATGAGAAAGACAGCGTCGCGATCCGCCTGTTTGACAGCGAACTGGAACAGCAACAGGCGATGCTCACCGGATTGCGGCGTTTGCTGCTGCTGAATATCCCGTCGCCGGTGAAATACCTGCATGAAAAGCTGCCGAACAAAGCCAAGCTGGGGCTGTATTTCAACCCTTATGGCAAAGTGCTGGATCTGATTGACGACTGTATTTCCTGCGGTATCGATAAACTGATCGCGGAATCCGGCGGGCTGGTGTGGCGTGAGGAAGATTTCGCGAAGCTCCACGAACATGTGCGCGCTAATCTCAATGACACCGTGGTGCAAATCGCGATTCAGGTTGAGCAGATCCTGACGACGGTCTTTAACATCAATAAACGGCTGAAAGGGCGGATTGATATCACGATGGCGCTGGCGCTTTCTGATATTAAAGCGCAGATGTCCGGCCTGATTTATCGCGGGTTCGTGACGCAAAACGGCTGGAAACGGCTGCCGGATACGTTGCGCTATTTGCAGGCTATCGAGCGGCGGATGGACAAGCTGGCGATGGATGCTCACCGCGACCGCGCGCAGATGCTGAAAGTCGAAAATATCCAGCAGCAGTGGCAGCAATGGCTGAACAAATTGCCGCCGGTTCGTCAGCAAAGCGAGGATGTGAAGGAAGTCCGCTGGATGATTGAAGAACTTCGCGTCAGCTATTTTGCCCAACAGCTGGGCACGCCGTACCCGATTTCAGATAAACGAATCTTGCAGACGATGGAACAGTTAGTCGGTAATTAATTGTATTTATTGACTTTAAAATTACCGGTTTTCCCTTAGTGGCACTCTGGGGCTGATGCCTCATAGTGCCATTTTTGCATCGAGTAGTTTGACCTTCGCATTATCATTTCATTCATCGCTGTTTTTGCAATCTCTTGATAAGCCAGACATGGAGACGTTCATTCGATTTATTGAAAGTGGTTTAAGCGCGGCGTATTCTTAAGCCCTTCTAATCAAATGGATATTGAGAATGGATACTACTGAAGAGTTGGGTGGAACTTATTTTTATCATGGTCATGCGAATGTAACTGCTCAGGAATTATTCTTGCTCATCTACGTCGAACGGTTATCAGAACACCTTGGTTTAGATGTAACCACGACAGCGATGATTTTAGGTGGCCAGCCATGGATTCCTGTATCAGGGAAACTTTCCGCGATAAACAACACACCTGGAACAAGCGTTGTATCTAAGCTGGCACGCGTCTTACTTAAAGAGAAAAGAATACCTTTCGGTTTAAGACTCTCAGCTCCTATGGGAAAAGGAGCAAAAATAAAACTTGTTCCAACTAGCAAGATGGCTCCTTTTATTGGTCGCTGGATTCCGTGGTTGGGATACGCGCAGATTGTCATCATGCTTGAAATGGTTGGCAGGAGTACCAGAAACAAATACAACCTCATCGCAAGACCTGAACACCGAATCGCATGGACGTATTTCTAATGGACGAGAGGGATTTTGAAACGGAAATTTGTGAATATCTGACCAAGCATTATGGTTTCAGAAAGAGCTGGCGTGACCCTGAAATTGTTCCTGTTCAAAAACACTGGGGCATAAACGAAGGGGAATTTAACTTACTTCCCGAAGACGCCGAAGACATGCTTTTGGACGTTTTCACTAAGTACAGCGTCGATTATTTAGATTTTGACATGCTAAATTATTACGAAGCGGAGAGAGCCTTTTGGCAAAAGAAACTGCCACAACGAGAGTTAAAACCGCTAACTGTCGAAATGATTATTGAAGCTGTTAAAGTTGGGCGATGGTTTTACGACGATTAAAGAAAGGGACTTTCGTCCCTCTCAAACTAAGCTGTCTGACGGTCATTCCATGAATCGGCAAAGATGATATTGCCGTCGTTATGCTTCCACGTGATTTTCTCATACCGCAGTTCTACGGTTTCCAGATGGTTATCCTGAGGGTTATCGCTGGCAGCCATTGCCGGAGAAATCGCAACTATCCGCACTTTCTCCAAAAGCATGTTGAAATATTCCACTTCCTGACCGGCATCATTAATGCGGTACCACTTAATCTCAGCTGATTCGAGGTTCTGGCCTGTTGCCACAGCCTTGTAAATATAAGGGCTTGAGCAGTCGAAAATTTCCTTGAGTTTATGAAAATTTGAATAAACGTACGCCCGGAGATATGAGAGAGCAATGAATCGAATGCTGGGGAGGATATTTCAGAAGTTTATTATTGCTTGCCAGCCATGATTGAAAGCGAGGTTCCGGCGGATAAAATAGGGACACTCCGGAAGCATGAAAAGGGACATCCAAAATTGCAGACAATGGAACAGCGGGTCGGAAATTATGGGATTCGGAATGCAACCCTGGTGAAAAGCTTAAAATTTCTGCTAATTTTGAAACGGGCTTATTACCAGGGTGAATATTGTGATTGATGAAAAAGAACAAACCGGTTTAATTGGTCTGGCGATCGGCGCCGCCGTGATGGGGCTGATATCCGGTCAGACACCCATAAACCGCGAAAGTCTGATTGAAGAACTGCAAAAGCTTGGCCGTCAGAAAGGCGACGGCGTTGAGGATGAAGTCTTCGTCAAGGCCGCGCAGCTGGTGAGTAAAGGGCTTTAAACTGTATCAAATTGCAGGCAAAAAAAAGCCCGCAACCAGTGCGGGCAAGACGACATCAGTATTCGAAAACCTTGTTAGGGCAGAACAGAACCATCATACCCTCTGTGCAAAAATCTCATTCGTGAGTAAACTGCATAAATAGCACGGTATTTAAGTGATTAGACCAGTTAAAAAATCAAAAAGGTCGCTTTTCAGCGACCTTTTTCGTTTTCGGATTCAATAAACTATTGCGCGGCAGGGGCAGCCGGGGAGCTGGCGCTGATCACACCGGAAGACAGTGTGCTCAGGGCGTCGCGTATTGCCGGCACGGCCAGCGCGCGGTTGTCAGCCAGATAACGATCCTGCGCCGCTGGTGCAGAGCTTTGAATCGCAATCAGCGACCAGCCTTCTGCATTTTTGATCAGAAGCGGAGAACCGCTGTCGCCCGGCAGTGTGTCGCAACGGTGCGAAAGCACGCCAGGCTGCGCCCAGCCGGTGATCTGACAGTCCTGATGGACATACAAGTCATCCAGATGATCTTCCGGATATCCGGCCTGCGTCACCTTTCTGCCTTCCTGTTTCAGCACGGCGGTCAGGTCGTCACGCGAACCTTCCCAAAGTGGTAATGGCTTGATCGGCAGCGCAAGTTTTTCATCTGTCAGGCGGATCAGCGCGAAATCAAACGGTGCCGCTTTCGGTGGCACAATCCAGCCTTCGCCATCAGCCTTTAGTTTCTTGCCCAGTTTAGGGTCAACCAGCGTTTGTAATGCGGTGATCTGATAACGCCATTTCTGGTTATGCGAAATGAAACGCAGGGCGATCACTTTGTCGATTTTCCCCGGTGGCGCCAGTACACAGTGGCCTGCGGTGAGAACCAGATGTTTAGAAATTAAGGTTGCGGTACATAAATTGCCGCTTTCCGTTTCAATCTGACCAATTGCCTGCCACGGCCAGTGTGCGGCGGCAGCAACGGGAGTGCGCTGATCGTGTCCGAAGAACAGGGCGGTTTTTTCTTTAAGGCTGATAGCAGGTGCGTCGCTATCTGCATCATCCGGAGAATCTGCATGAACGAGAGGGCTGGCGGTAAAACAGAAAAAGCACAAAAACAGCGGTAACGCGATGCGCATAACATTCTGACCTTGAAACAGGGAGAACCCGTGAACCAGTTATTATGGAACGATTATAGACGGTTATCTTTCGTGATGGATATATTTGTCTGATAACTCAATCTTTTGAGCAGACGGCGGGTGCCATCTCAGGGTACTTCACAATGACATCAGAAGTAGAAGAACAGGGTGATCAGACCGCAGAGGATCAGAGAGCACAGGGTGATTTCGAACAGGTAGCGGCGCAGCATCTTCCATCAGTACCTCAAGATAAAGAACCGGAGAAAAAAACACCCGGCGAACCGGGTGTTAAGTCATCAGTCTTGATAATGGTGAGTAGATACGCTCACAAAGACTTCTTTACGACTTATGCTGCTGGAGTTGCTTTTGCAGCTGGAGCAGCTTTCTTAGCATGTTTCACGTGTTTTTTAGCAGCCTGCGCTTTCTGAGCTACCGGAGCAGCTTTTTTAGCGTGTTTCACGTGTTTTTTAGCAGCCTGCGCTTTCTGAGCTACCGGAGCAGCTTTTTTAGCGTGTTTCACGTGTTTTTTAGCAGCCTGCGCTTTCTGAGCTACCGGAGCAGCTTTCTTAGCGTGTTTCACGTGTTTTTTAGCAGCTTGCGCTTTCTGAGCTACCGGAGCAGCTTTCTTAGCGGCTTTTTTGTGTTTTTTAGCAGCCTGAGCTTTCTGAGCTACTTTCTTATGAGTCTTGTGCTTAGCAGCATGCGCTGGAGCAGCAGTAGTCGTTGCAGCAGCGGCTGGCGCTGGAGTTGCTGTAGTTTCAGCAGCGAAAGCGACAGAAGACAGACCCATTGCAGCGGCTACAACCAGAGCTAATACTTTTTTCATCTTTAATTCCTCGGAATTTCGTTTAAGTGTCCACCCCACTGCGGGGCCGGTATGAAGAATACTAGGCGGGTTCACTCACGAAGTCCGTGAGTGATTGGTTTCGGCGTGTAACGGAATGTACAAACTGGGGATTTCAGGGAAATCAGTGAGTTATGCGATGGGGCGCAGCGCTGGCGGCTCGGTACCTTTTAGAAAGGTGAAATTTTGGTTTTTCATGTGCCGGTGCCGCGGCACTGGCGGCTTAACATTATTTGGACCGAGAAAGTTCCGGTTTTTCAATAACAGTTATCACTCAGCGGCTCGCGCCGAAACCGACCAAAAGGGGACCGCGCAGCGGCAAGTTTTAGCGCCAATAGCTGTGGCACCTGAAACATAGCCAGCGGCAGCGCCCAGTGAAAGAGCCCGGGATTTTTAGGGGTGGCGGCGATAAGCCACCCCTGAGGCCCGTTTGGGTGACAACCCAAGGTCTTGAATTTGAATTCAAATTCAATGCCAGGCTGCTGCCTTACAGGTATCTATTCTCCAGGTGTGCCCTGAAGAACCCCGGATTCAGTGTCTCCCCTGTGGCATTTTTAATCAGCTGATCCGTCGAGAACCGGCTACCGTGTTGCCAGATATTCTGCTGCAACCACTGGAACAATGCCGTCAGGTCGCCGCGGGCGATATCTTCCTGCAAAGTGGGGATCGCTTTGTTGGCGAACTGGAACAGTTGTGCGGCGTACATTGCGCCGAGCGTGTAGGTCGGGAAGTAACCAAAACCGCCGTCGGTCCAGTGGATATCCTGCATACAACCGTCGCGGTAATTCCCCACGGTATCGATACCCAGATATTCCTTCATCTTGCTGTTCCACAAGGCCGGGATATCGTCGACTTCGATTTCGCCTTCCATCAGCGCTTTTTCAATTTCATAACGCAGGATGACGTGCGCCGGATAGCTGAGTTCATCGGCGTCAACGCGGATGAAGCCCGGCTGGACGCGCTGGTTCAGCTTGATGAAGTTGCTTTCGTCCAGCCCCTGACGCTGACCGAACTGTTCAATAACCAGCGGATATACCGACTTCAGGAACGGTTCGCTGCAACCCAGTTGCATTTCAAACAACAGGCTTTGCGATTCGTGAACGCCCATTGAACGTGCGTTGGAAACCGGCTGGCCCAGCCATTCTTTCGGCAGGTTTTGCTCATAACGTGCATGACCGGTTTCATGGATCACGCCCATCATGGCGCTGAGGAATTCATTTTCGTTGTAACGCGTGGTGATACGCACGTCTTGCGGAACACCACCGCAGAACGGGTGAGCGCTGACGTCCAGACGACCGGCATCGAAATTAAAGCCCAGGCGATCCATGACTTTCAGGCCGAGCTGACGCTGTTTTTCGATGTCAAACGGGCCTTGCGGCGCAATGCGGGATTCGGTTTTCTGCTTTTCCACCACGGTTTGCAGCAGGTCCGGCAGCCAGGTCTTCAGGTCGCCGAACAGAGCGTCGAGTTTCTGCGAAGTCATACCCGGTTCGTACAAATCGAGCAGGGCGTCATAACGGCTGATACCCGCGGCCTCTGCGCGCAGTTTGGCTTCTTCACGGCTCAGTTTTACGACTTCTTTCAGGTTATCGGAGAAACCTTCCCAGTCGTTGGACTTGCGCTGAATACGCCATGCCTGTTCGCAACGTGCGCCAGCCAGTGATTTTGCCTGTACCAGACTTTCCGGCAACAGTGCTGCCTGCTGATAATGACGGCGCATTTCACGCAGGTTCGCCTGTTCCACATCGTTCAGCTGCTCGCCACCGGCCTGTTCCAGCCATTCGCCGACCTGTTTCGCAGTGAGGATCTGATGCGTCAGCACGCTCAGTTCAGCCAGCGCTTCGGAGCGCGCCTGGCCGCCTTGCGGAGGCATCATGGCCGCTGCATCCCAGCCTGCAATCGCCGATAAATGGCCGAAGCGGGATAAACGGGCGAAGGTGTCATGCAATTTTTTATACGCGATGGTCATTATTAGCTCCCTTCCTGGTTTTGGTCAGGCTGTTCAACAGCCAGATTGAATAGGGGTTTTACCGGCCAGCTGAAACGCATGCTGGCTCCGCCGAGTGAACTGCTTTCAACCGCAATGCGTCCCTGATACGCCACGGCGATAGAGTGGACGATTGCCAGCCCGAGCCCGCAGCCACCGGTTGCGCGGTCGCGGCTTGGATCGAGGCGGACAAAGGGTTCGAAGATGCGTACGCGTTCTTCTTCCGGAATACCGGGGCCGTCGTCTTCGACCTGCAAATGGGCTATTTCGCCATCGAGCCACAGGCTGATGCGCAGCATTTCCTGAGAATAACGCAGGCCGTTGTTGACCAGATTGTCGAGCACGCGCTCCATCAGCCGTAAATCGACGCCGCCGAAATCGAGGTTTTCCGGCGCCTGATAAAGGATAGAGCGTTCGGCGTTGATCAGTCGGAAATCATCCACCTTGTCTTCCAGCCAGTGCGCCAGATTCACTTTTTCCAGATTCAGCGCCACCTGCGGGCGATCCAGACGGGCGTAGGTCAGCAGCTCATCAATCAGGGCTTCGAGTTGCCCGATGTCGCGGTTAATGGCGTTTTGTTCGGACTCCGGCAGGTTCTCGCTGATGGCCAGCCGGTAACGAAGACGTACCAGCGGCGTGCGGAGTTCGTGGGCGATGCCGTCAATGAGCTGTTTTTTACTCGCGACCAGCGTGCTGATATTGTCCGCCATCTGGTTAAATGCGACGCCCAGCCGGTTGAGGCTGGAGGTCGAATCAAAATCGATGCGTTCGTCGAGATGACCGTTACCGAGGCGCAGCGCGGAGTTTTCCAGCCGCAGCAAATCCTGCCAGTGCGGACGCATCCACAGGAAAACCGGCAGCGCGAGAGACAGGCCGATGAAGATCAGTAATCCCAGGTCGAGCAGCCGCATTTCGTGCATGTAAAACAGATACGGGATCGGCCCGACCACCAGCACGTAATGGCTGCGCGGGACACGCTGGATAAAGGTGTATTCGTCGTCGAGGGCAATAATCTCGCCGTCTTTCAGGCGCTGATCCAGCGCCGGGCTGAGTTTACGCTTTCCAAGCGGTTCAATGTGGAGTTTGAAAGACAGGTTCAGATCCAGCGTGTTGATGGTCTTGTTCCAGTCTTTAATCGGAATTTCCCTGAGCTCACTGCGCATCAGGTAAAGCGAGCTTTTCATCAGGTCGTTCATGGACTGACGGCCGGTGCGTTCGGCGGTGACTTTGTACACCAGGCCGACCAGCATCGCCATCACCAGGAAACAGACCAGCAGTAACAGAAAGAACTGAACGAAAAGCTTTCTCATTCCTGCAGAGACTCCCAGGCGTTCGGAGCAAACAAATACCCTTTATTGCGCACGGTTTTGATGCGGAAAGGTTCGAGGGTATTGTCGTACAGTTTTTTGCGCAGGCGTGAAATCGCCACGTCAATGCTGCGATCCAGCCCGTCATAGCTCACGCCGCGCAGGTTTTTCAGCAACGCTTCGCGATCCATGATGCGTCCCGCGTGTGTCGCCAGTTCCCACAGCAAATCAAAGTCTGAAGTGGAAAGGATGATGGTTTCATCCACCAGCGTGACTTCGCGGTTCACCGGATCAATGCACAGCTGACCGAAGTGGAGGGCGTTGCCGCTTTTCAGCGTCTGAACCGGTTGTTCATTTTGCGCGGATTGCACCGGATTCTGGCGCAAATGCAGCCGTAACCGTGCCAGGAGAACGGCCGGCGGCGTGGTTTTAAGGATGTAATCGCTGGCGCCCATTTCGAGCGACAAAATGTGGTTCATATCGCTGTCGAGCGAGGTCAGCAGCACGATCGGGCCGGGGAAAATAGGGCGCAAATCGCGGCATAACGTCATGCCATCTTTGCCCGGCAGCATGATATCCAGCAGGACAAGATCGGGTTTTTCTTTCTCAATACGCGCCTGCGCCGTGTCACCACGGGGCTCGACCAGCACATCGATATCATGTTTACCCAGATAGGCGGCGATCAGGTTGCCGACTTCTGCATCATCTTCTACAAAAACGATTCTATTCATTGGCTTGCTGTTATAAGAAATCCGGTGAGTAGCATAGCGTGACACGTCTGCTGACGCTATCGCGGTAGCGTAATAGAACGTGACATTTTTGCGGCATAAATTCCATATCCGCTAAATACTTTGGCTTAATTCTGAAATGCTAGCAAAGTGCGTTTCAGTGACGGAAAGCGCCTGAACCGACTGGCAAAGTGTTGTTGAATTATGCCATTATACAGACGAATAAATTTAGCTTCATAAATTGATCTGCATTATCTATCTGCCGGCAGATTCTTTGTCAGCAGGCAGAGCACTGAGCACACCTTCGCACGTTCTGTACAGACGTTCAAATGAACAGGCCCTGACCAGGAAGAGGAAACGGGGATGAATGAAAATCGCCTGGTACCCGATGCGCGCAGTCAAAAAGCGTCCTTTGACTACATGGAATATTTGTCCGCATCCTGCAAAAAGAAATGGAGTTTTGTCGACGCTATTTATGGCGTGATGCCGTTCTTCGGCATGGTTCTGAAATCCCGTTCAAAAAAAGATAAATCGAAGCAGGAAGCCTTGCGGGCACTCGCGTTGCAGGTGGTTTCCACGCAGGTCAGCGACGAAACGAACATCGTCCGGCTGATTGAACTGGCAGAGCAGCAAAATATGTACAGCATCGATATCAACCTGCCGTACTCGCTGACCGACGACCAGCTCACCGCTATCAAAGTGGAATGCAAACATCTGGTACAGCTGAGTCAGAACAACGATCACCTGTTAGTGCAGATTATGCAGATGCCTTCTCAGCACTGACCGTTCAGCGCCAAAATCTTCAAACGTCTGTAAGAAAAAAGGCCGCTTTCGCGGCCTTTGTCCTGTCTGACGTCCGGGTTATTTCTTCAGCTCTGCGCGTAAATCTTTCACATCGCTTGCCGAAACCGGTGCCGCGGCATTTCCCCAGCTGTTACGGATGTAAGTCAGCACGTTCGCCACGTCCGTATCACTCATATTGGCATCAAATGACGGCATAGACGGCGCGGTCGGTTTGCTGTCGGTCGCTACCGGACGGCTGCCTGCCAGCACAACGCGGATCAGGGATGTCGCGTTTGGCTGGTTGATCAGCGCGGAATCGGCAAGGCGCGGGAACAACCCTTCCTGACCCATGCCGGACGGCGTGTGGCAGGCGGAACAGCGGTCGGCATAAATATTTTTACCGGCGACCATCGCGCTGTCTTCGGCTTTGACCGGAGAAGGCGCGGTGCTGCCGCTGTCGTGACCGCTGTCTTTCAGATAAACCGCGACGGCTTTGAGATCCGCATCCGTCCAGTGCTGCGACGAATTCGTCACTTCTTCTGCCATCGGGCCGGAGGCAATATCGAAACGGTTAGAACCGGTTTTCAGATATTGCATCAGATCTTCCTGCGTCCAGTTGCCGATACCCGTGTGTTTATTGCTGGTGATGTCCGGCGCAACCCAGTTTTCCACCACAGCGCCTTGCAGGAACTCGCTGTCTTTATCGCCGCCAATCATGTTTTTCGGCGTATGGCAGGTGCCGCAGTGGCCGAGCCCTTCAACCAGATACGCGCCACGATTCCATTCCGCGGATTTATCCATCTGCGGTTTGAATTCGCCTTTTTTGAAGTTCAGCCAGTTCCAGCCCATCAGGCTGGCGCGCACGTTGAACGGGAACGGCAACTGATTGGTTTCCACTTCGTGATGCACCGGTTGCAGGGTTTGCAGATACGCCCAGATGGCGGCGTTATCTTCGCGGGTCACTTTGGTGTACGCCGTGAACGGCATCGCGCCGTACAGACGTTTACCGCCGTGGCCCACGCCTTCGGACATCGCGCGCTGGAAGTCATCGAAAGACCATTTACCGATACCCGTTTCCGGATCCGGCGTGATGTTGGCACCGACTAAACGGCCAAACGGCGTTTCGATCGGCACGCCACCGGCGAACGGTTTGGCATCTGGCGTTGAGGCAGTGTGGCAGGCCGCGCAGTCGCCGACGGTGGCCAGATAGCGCCCCCGTTCAACCTGCTCGAAAGAGCCGTCACCGGCGGCGTGTGTCAGGCCGGAAACGCTGAGTGCCAGCAAGCCGAGTGAGAATGACGTTAACTTTTTCATGCGATCATCTCTCCCGGTTTTTTCAGGTAATAGTTACGGATCGCATGAGCGGCTTTAAACGCCAGTGCGCCAACGGTGCCGGTCGGGTTGTATCCCGGGTTCTGCGGGAAGGCCGATGCGCCGACCACAAACAGGTTCGGCACGTCCCAGACTTGCAGGTGTTTGTTCACGGAACTGGTGGACGGATCTGCACCCATCACAAATCCGCCGACGACGTGAGACGACTGATACGGCGTACCGTTCCAGTGGCCTTTCATCGGGTTGGCAACAAGCTGACGCGGGTTCATCGCTTTCGCAATTTCTGCCACTTTACCGGTGCAATACGCCGCCATTTTCAGATCGTTTTCCGGGAAATCGAATGTGACACGCAGCAGCGGGCGACCCAGACGGTCTTTGTAGTTCGGATCGAGTGAAAGATAGTTGGTTTTGGTGGTGTAGCTGCTGGCCTCACAACCGATAGACATCGAACTGAGATAGTTGGCCACGGTGGCTTTTTTCCACTCGGAACCCCATTTCGGCGTTCCCGGCGGAACAGGGCGGTAGCCGATTGGCGCGCCACCGATTGGCGTGACGCGGATACTGCCGCCGCCGAAGAATCCGAGGCCACTGTGGTCGAAGTTATCGTTGTTAAAGTCATCAATGCCCATCCCGACCGCACCTGCGCCGATGAACGGGTTGAAGTTCTTGTCATCGAAGAACAGCTGCACGCCGTTGGCCGTCTGATACGCGTAATTACGGCCGGTAGTGCCCTCTAACGTGACCGGATCATAAGGTTTACCGATGCCGGAAAGCAGCATCAGGCGGACGTTTTCAAAGGTGAAGGCGCTGACGATCACCAGATCGGCAGGCTGTTCCCATTCGTCGCCGGAAGAGTCGATGTAAACCACGCCCGTCGCGCGTTTGCCGGTGGAATCTTTCAGCACCTGCATCACTTCACAGTTGGTGCGGGCTTCGAAATTCTCTTTGCGGATCAGCGCCGGCAATACGGTAGTGATGGCGCTGGCTTTGGAGTAGTTGGCGCAACCGTAGTTGGTGCAGAAACCGCAGAATGTACACGGCCCCATTTTGACGCCGAGCGGGTTGGTGTAAGGCTCGGAAATCAGCGAAGAGGGGACCGGGAATGCTTTGTAGCCCATGTTGCGCGCGGCTTCGGCAAACAGCGTCGGGCCGTAAGGTTGATCCATCGGGCGGGTCGGATATTCAATCGAGCGCATGCCTTCATACGGGTTACCGCCGTCGCGATGCTCGCCGTTCACGTTGCTGGCTTTACCGGAAACCCCGGCGATGCGTTCAAACGAGGCGTAGTGCGGCTCCATTTCTTCCCAGTCGGTTCCCCAGTCCTGCAACACCAGTTCTTCAGGAATGGCTTTTGCGCCGTAACGTTCGGTCAGATGGCTTTTAAGGCGGAATTCGTCCGGCTGGAAGCGGAAAGTAATGCCCGCCCAGTGGTTGCCTGCGCCGCCGGTGCCGTTGCCCGGATGGAATGAGCCCCATTCACGCATCGGTAAGGCGGTTTGTGCCGGGTTGTTACGGATAGTAATAGTGTTCTGACGCGTGCGTAACATCAGTTCCTGGCGGGAGTTGTAACGCAGTTCGTCGGCGACGGTGGCTACGTTAAAATCGCGCGCCGTATCACGCCACGGGCCGCGTTCGATAGCCACAACGTTGAGACCTTCGTCACACAGTTCATTGGCGATGATCGAGCCGGCCCAGCCGAGCCCGATAACCACCACGTCGGTTTTAGGTAATTTCTTTGCCATAATGTTTTTCTGCCCTTAGCTCTTCATTTTCCATGCGTCGCCGCCTGAAATGCTCAGCGGTTCCAGATCGAGTTTCTGGTTATGTTTGCCGACATATTCGCGGTAATCGTAGCGTGCGCCGGGGAAGCCCAGCATTTTCCACGACACCATGTTGCGGTTACCGCCATAAATCGGATCAGCGAAGAAACCTTCCATGGTGTTCTTGAGCGCAATGGCGAAGAACAGTTTGGAATCGATCCCATCGAGAGCAATTTTTCCGTTTTCCAGACCGGACAGAATTTGATCCTGCTGGTCACCTGGCAAGTCTTTGAACAACTTCTGGTGCTGAGACCGGGTATATTTATCCAGCGCGGCCAGGCCGAGACGATATCGCTGCTGAGGAACTAATGGAGACTGGTCGCCCTGTTCCGGTGTGCCGTCCTGGAACGGGCCTTCCATGTAAAGGCGGGCGTAGGTGCCGTAGAAACCGGCCAGCTGGCGGTCGATAAACACTGCGCATCCGGCGTCTTTACCTCCGACGCTCAGATTGTCGGCGGGTACCAGTCGGTCAACAATGGCTTCCATGGCGGCGGCTTCGGCGTCGGTGAAGAACGCCCAGCCATCGATATCAATTTGCGGAGGCGGGCTGGCGTCAAAGGGGCTCCACACGGGGGTTCCTTTGAGGGTTACCGCGTTTGCGGCCTTGGCCGCGCCCAATACTGCGGAGGCTGCCGTGAACGAGAGAATTTGCCTGCGGGTGACGCCCGGTAACGTTTTTTTGCTCATTGATGTTCCCTGTTTTTTATGTAGCAGTATGCAGCTATAAATGGCGCACATCCCGTCGTCTTCCGGGCGGAAGAAAAGGGGAGAGGGACGCGTGCAGAAGCATTTTTTACGGCATGACGGCTGCCATTAAAAATGCCGGTCAGAATTCAGGTGCGCTCTGCAAAAGCAGTCGGGTGGCACCGGAATAAATCGTTAACCTGCTAAGGATAAATGAAAATGACCTGTAAAGATAAATGGTTAATTTGTTAAAAATGTTATGAAATGTGTGCTAATGGTTTTTAATGTTGTAATTTTAGACGTTTTTTTGTGATGTGCGTGGATTTTAACCGTACATATTGCAGGGAATACCCCCGCATAATTCCACTTTATGAAAAGGGTTATGTGGCCATTCATGGCATGAAGGTTGAAATATGTCGTTTGTCAGGTAAGATCAAACCTTACGTTTAAAATGTGTAAGGCATGACAAAGGTCACAGATTTTTTTTCCTATTTATTGAAGCGTTATGCGGGCTCAACCTGCTTCTTTCTGCTCGTGGCAGGGGGATTGGCTTTCTATGCTGGAAGTGCCTCTGCGCTGACGGCAGACCCTTCTGAAGTTGCTTCCGGCACCCGGGGGCTTTCGTATGATCTCTCCGGTTTCCTGCCTGCGGGTGATGAACAGTCCGCCTTCAATACCGGAAACATCCGGCAATCCAATGTGTTACCCAGCCTCGGCAGTCAGTACATTAAAAATGACAATGCGCCGAGCGCGACGGAAAAACAGCTCGCCACCACGCTGAAAGAACTCGGCACGACCACATCAGACAGCGACGATCCGCTGCGTTTGCAGGCGGAAAATATTGCGCTCAGCCAGGCCGCCAAACTGGTGCAAAAAGAAACCAGCAGTTTGCTTTCGCCGCTGGGCACTGTCAGCACGACGCTGGATGTCACCGGTCATAATCTGGATGGCAGCTCCGGCCAGCTTTTCAGCCCGCTGTACAATTCAGAGAATAATCTGGTCTACAGCCAGATCGGTCTGCAAAGCGCGGCGGATGCCACGGTGGGGAATTTCGGTCTGGGCCAGCGTTTTAATACCGGCGCGTGGATGCTTGGCTATAACGCGTTTATCGATAATGATTTCGACCATCAGCTGACACGCGGAAGTTTGGGCGCGGAAGCCTGGACGGATTATCTGCGATTTTCCACCAACTATTACCATCCGCTGACCTCGTATCGCGCGGACAGCAGCACGTCTGCACAACTGCGGCGTCAGGCGCGCGGTTACGACATCACCACCAAAGGCTATTTGCCGTTTTACCGCCAGCTTGGGGCATCGCTGAGCTACGAGCAGTATTTTGGCAATCAGGTGGATTTGTTCGGCAACGGTACGCGCCAGAGCAATCCTTCGGCGGTTTCGTTCGGGCTGAATTACACGCCGGTGCCGCTGGTGACCGTGATGGCAGAACATCAGGCCGGACAGGATGGCGATAATCAGGATGTGGTGAAACTGACGCTCAATTATCGTCTGGGCGTGCCGCTGGATCAGCAGTTGTCATCGCGCAACGTAGCCGCAGCGAGTTCACTGCGCGGCAGCCGGTTTGATAGGGTCGATCGCAATAACATGCCGGTGATGGAGTTTAAACAGCGGAAAACCCTGTCGGTATATCTGGCGACGCCGCCGTGGTCATTGCAAGCGGGCGAAACGGTGCCGCTGAAACTGCAACTGCGAGCGCTCAATTCCGTTGTCGCGCTGAGCTGGCAGGGCGATACGCAGGCGCTGAGCCTGACACCGCCGGCTAATAACCGTAACGCGGAAGGCTGGAGCGTGATCGTGCCGCAATGGGACAATTCGCCGGGCGCCACCAACAGCTACCGTTTATCGGTGACGGTGGAAGACAGTAAATCGCAGAAAGTAACGTCAAACTGGATCACGCTGACCGTTTCCCCACCGCTGACGGCGCAACCGCAATACGGCGATGACGCGGGGCTGAATTTCTAAACGTTAAATCACGTTACTCTGCAATACCCAAACTGCCGCTTCGACGCGGGATTTCAGCTTCATCTTTTTCAGCAAATGCTTCACGTGAACTTTCACTGTGCTTTCGGTGATGTTCAGGCGACGGGCAATCATCTTGTTCGGCAAACCTTCGGCAATCAGCTTGATGATGTCGCGTTCGCGTGGCGTCAGGGACTGGATATCGCGATCGCCGCTCGGACGGCTTTCACGCAAACTTGCCGCCAGCACCGGCGTCAGCGCTTCGCTCAGCACCATTTTGCCCGCGGCGGCGTTGTGCAGGGCGGCCAGTAAATCTTCCGGCTCCATGTCTTTGAGCAGATAGCCGTCCGCGCCGCGTTTTAACGCCGTCACCACGTCATCTTCATGATTGGATACGCTGAACACCACCACGCGGCCAGACAGTGAGGTCTGACGCATGTTGTCGAGCGTATCCAGCCCGTTCATACCGGGCATATTCAGATCCAGCAGGATCAGGTCCGGGTCGAGCTGTTTCGCCAGTTCGACACCCTGTTCGCCGTTGCTGGCTTCGCCAATGACTTGCAGGCTGGCGTCGAGCGCAATCAGCTGTTTCACGCCGTTGCGCAGCATAGGATGATCGTCAATCAGCAAAATGGTGGAAGGGGTGATGTCGTTCATACTTGCTCCTGGGGATTAATGGGTAACGCTTCCGGACGGAAACGGACCGTGACTTCTGTGCCACCGTCCGGACGTCGGGCAACCCGACATTGGCCGTGTAATGTGCTGGCGCGATCCTGCATGATGATCAGGCCGTAATGATTTTGCCGTTCTGCGTCCGGGGAAATACCTTCGCCGTTGTCGCAGATGCTCATGGTGATTTCGCCTTCACTGGCGTGCAGCGAAAGGGAAACCTGCGTCGCTTTCGCGTGTTTATAGGCATTGTTCAGCGCCTCGCGGGCGATGTGTAACAGGTGGATGCCCTGATTAGCCGGAACCGATCGCGGCGGTATCTGGTAATCGAAATCTATCGCCAGCCCCATACGGCGCGAGAATTCGTCCACCGTATGTTGCAGTGCAGCCCGCAGGCCGGGTGTGTTGAGCGTCAGGCGGAACGTCGTCAGCAGTTCGCGCAGCTGTCGGTACGCGGTGCTCAGTTCCTCGCGCATCTGCTGTAACAGCGCCGCATCTTCCTCGCACAATCTCTCCTGATGCATCTGCAAACAGGCCACCTGAATTTTCAGGCAGGAGAGGGACTGTGCCAGTGAATCGTGAAGCTCGCGGGCGATGGCCGAACGTTCTTCCATCAGCATCAGCTGCTGCTGATCTTCAGCCTGTCGCGCCAGCATTAATGTACTGGTGAGCTGTTCAAGCAGCGTATTCACCAGCTGTTGCTGATCGTCATTAAGATGTTGCCCCGGCGGCAGCTGCGCCAGCAGAACGCCGTAGTTTTCGCGCTCATCGCGCAGGCTCCAGCTCAGGGATTCCCCGGTTTCGCCCGCATGTTCGCCCACTTTCGGGCTGACCGGGTGGCGTGGTGACGCATGACTGAATTCATTAAACACTTCCGCGCCGTTATTTTCGTATTGCCGCACCTGCACGCCACTGAGCGGCGTCAATGATTGTAACTCTTTCAGCACCGGCTGCATCCGCATTTCCAGCGGTGCGCTGGTGTGCAGCTGGCGGCTGACGCGGTACAGGTAATCCAGCACCCGGTTTTTTTGTTGCAGATCGGCGGTTTTCTCCGCCACGCGCTGCGCCAGGTTATCGACCATTTCACCCAGCGCCACCGACATGCTGTTGAGCGAATCACCGAGTATATCCATCTCGTTATGCGCATTGCCGGTCGCCACGCGTTTGCGTTCATAGCGGCGGGTGAAGTCACCGGCGGTGATCGCGCTGGCCTGAGAAAGCAGGCTGCGCCACGGCGTCAGCAGATGGCGGCGCAGGAACCAGATGGTCAGCGCCAGCAGGATCAGGGTGAAAGCCACCAGGCCGCGCTGGATCAGCGCAATCTGCTGTAAATGGTATTCGGTTTTGTGTTCCAGCTCGGCGACCAGCGTATCGAGCTGGCTGACAAACACTGCCATATTCGCGGAGACGTCCTGCGGATGTTTCGCCGCCAGAACCTGATCGCGCAAAGTGGTCTGCCAGTAATGGCGCAGGGCAAAAAATTGCGGCTGGAGATTTTCACGCTCGACGGCCTGCAATAAATCGGCGCTGTTCTGGTCAACTTCCATCTGGCGGATATACGCGGCGCTTTTGCCGTTCAGCGGCACTTCGGACAATAACCGGTAACTCTGCATGCGCAGTGAACCGGCTTTGTTAATGGCGTGGGCGTTACCTTCAATACTTCCCGCCATCCACGCTGCCATGCTCATTCCGCCAATGCCCAGCAGGCCGAGCAGCAGCATCAGCATGGTGATCTGGCTGACCAGCGACAGAGAAGGCAAAGCGCGTTTAAACATAACTGGGTTCCTGGATCTGTGTCGGAAGCGGTGAATACCGTGAAAAGCTGAAACGATATAATTACGGAGTGGCATTTTTTATGATCAGGGGGAGTTTCCCTATACCTCTTTGTGATTACTCCTTTATTTCCATCGGAGTGATGCCCCTGATAATTCAAGGGAGATTGAATGACCAACGCAATGAATCTTAGCACTTTATCTGAAACGCGCCCGATACTCACAAAGGATCCGTGGTCTTTTTTTCGCCTTTTTTCACCTGCCGTTGCGTTGATTTGCATCAACATGCGGAAGCGGTGCTCTACCTAGTGTGTGCGACACAACTCAGTCATTACAACGATAACGCGCTGCTACACGAGGTACTTATGTCACAAACATCTGCTCCATCAAGGGAAAAGCCGTCACGCCTGCTACAGGAATGGCGGCCGGAAGATCCGGCATTTTGGGAAAAAACCGGGCATAAAGTGGCGAGCCGGAATCTCTGGATTTCAGTGCCTTGTCTGTTACTGGGTTTCTGCGTCTGGATGCTGTTCAGCCTGGTGTCAGTAAACCTGAACAAAGTAGGCTTTAACTTCACCACCGATCAGCTGTTCATGCTGACCGCCATTCCTTCCGTTTCCGGCGCACTGCTGCGCGTTCCGTACTCGTTCATGATCCCGCTGTTTGGCGGCCGTCGCTGGACGGCGCTCAGCACCATCTTCCTGGTTCTGCCGTGCGCATGGCTGGGCTTCGCGGTGCAGGACGTCAGCACGTCTTACAACACGTTCCTGATTATCGCACTGCTGTGCGGTTTCGGCGGCGCAAACTTCGCGTCAAGCATGTCCAACATCAGCTTCTTCTTCCCGAAAACGAAGCAGGGCGGCGCACTGGGTATTAACGGCGGTCTGGGTAATCTGGGCGTCAGCGTAATGCAGCTGGTTGCTCCGCTGGTGATTTCTCTCGGCGTGTTTGCTGCGTTCAGTGACAAACAAACGCTGGCGAACGGTGCTGACATGTGGCTGCAAAATGCGGCGTGGATCTGGGTACCGTTCCTGATTATCGGCACGATTGCCGCATGGTTTGGCATGAATGACCTGGCGACGTCTAAAGCGTCTATCCGCCAGCAACTGCCGGTACTCAAGCGCGGTCACTTGTGGATCATGAGCGTGCTGTATCTGGCGACATTCGGCTCGTTCATCGGCTTCTCTGCCGGTTTTGCGATGCTGACCAAAACCCAGTTCCCGGAAATAAACATCATTTCGTACGCGTTCTTCGGTCCGTTTGTTGGCGCACTGGCTCGTTCTGCGGGCGGCATGCTGTCTGACCGTCTGGGCGGTATCCGCGTGACGCTGGTGAACTACATTCTGATGGCTGTTTTCGCCGGTTTGCTGTTCCTGACCCTGCCGGTGAACGGCGCGGGTGGTCACTTCCCGGCCTTCTTCGCCGTCTTCATGGTGCTGTTCCTGACGGCCGGTCTGGGGAGTGGTTCGACTTACCAGATGATTGCGGTGATCTTCCGTAAAATCACCACCGATCAGGCGAAAGCGCGCGGTGCAACCGACGACGAAGCGCTGCGTGAAGCCGTCACGGACACGGCGGCGGCACTGGGCTTTATCTCTTCGATTGGTGCGATCGGTGGCTTCTTCATTCCGAAAGCCTTCGGGACGTCTCTGGCACTGACCGGTTCACCGGCGGGCGCGATGAAAGTCTTCCTGGTATTCTACGTGGTGTGCGCGTTGATCACCTGGCTGGTGTACTGGCGTAAGCTGAACAAAGGTTTTGCGACCAAACAGGTCAGAAAATAAAGACTGACAGACACTAATGAAAAGGGGCTTTGGCCCCTTTTTTCATGGGCGCAATTCACTTCACGTAAGAATTCAGCACATTCAGCACGACATCCAGATCGGCCTCGCGCTTCGCCACATCTTCTTCATGCACCAGATGATCGGTCAGATGTCCCCTGATCACTTCGCGCATCAGCCCGTTGACCGCGCCCCGGATTGCCGCAATCTGCTGCAAAACCGCTGAACATTCGTGCGGTTCATCCAGCATTTTATTTAATGCCACAACCTGTCCCTGAATCTTGCTGGTACGCGCTTTCAGCTTCTGTTTATCGCGAAGGGTATGTGACATGTTAACTCCCTGATGGCCGTGAATACGCGGACAGCATAACATCCTCAGGATACTGGGGGGTAGTATATGATACTGGGGGGGAGTACAATCGTCTGCGCCACTTCCATTGAGAATGATAAAGATGAACGACTTTGCCACATTGTTGCAGCAGGGGAATGCCTGGGTATTTATTCCCAGCGCTATATTGTTAGGGGTTTTGCACGGCCTGGAGCCGGGGCATTCGAAAACGATGATGGCGGCATTCATCATCGCGATCAAAGGGACTGTCCGGCAGGCTGTGATGCTGGGGCTGGCGGCTACGGTTTCGCATACCGCCATCGTCTGGCTGATTGCGTTTGGCGGGATGGTTATCAGTCACCGTTTTACTGCCGAATCGGCGGAACCCTGGCTTCAGCTGATCTCGGCTATGATTATCGTCGGGACGGCCACATGGATGTTCTGGCGCACTTATCGCGGAGAAAGCGCATGGAAACAGCAGCAAAACGGCGTGCGGCATACCCATAATCACGGCGCTCATGATCACCCTCACGATCATCAACATGACCACCATCACGGTCACGGAATTCTTCAGGCGGCCAGCGTACCTCATGCGATTCACACCAAACCGGCGAGCCTGACAGGGTTTCGCGTTAACGTCGCAGCGCAGGAATATCAGGACGCACACGAAAGGGCGCATGCGGGAGATATCGCGCGGCGGTTTGCGACCCAGAAAGTCACCAACTGGCAGATTCTGTTCTTCGGCCTGACCGGCGGGCTGATCCCGTGTCCGGCGGCGATTACCGTGCTGCTGATTTGCATTCAGCTGAAAGCGCTGGCGCTGGGTGCCGCGCTGGTGGTCTGTTTCAGCCTCGGGCTGGCGTTAACGCTGGTGACCGTGGGTGTGGGGGCGGCGGTGAGTGTCCGTCAGGTTGCCAAACGCTGGAGCGGATTCAATACGCTTGCCCGGCGCGCACCGTATTTTTCAAGCGTACTGATTGGCGTTGTCGGAATTTATATGGGCGTACACGGTGTTATCGGGCTGACGTCGTAGTCGTAAGGGAGGGAACCGGCGGGGGATTCACGAGGCAATAAAACAAAGAAAGCCCGACGGGCTTTCTTTTGCTGAAGCTTAACACGAGTTAACCGTAAGGCTTATTTGCGGCCAAGCAGCAAACCGAGCACAACGCCGATAGCGCCAGCGGCGATCAATCCTGACAGCGGATTTTCTTTAATCTTTTCTGCAACATCTGAAACCGCATCACTTGCCTGAGCAGAGTATTTTCGCGCCGCGCCTTTCAGCTGATGTTTAGGTGAGTCCACAAAGTCCCCAAATTGCTTCTGCGCTTCGCCAGCAAACTCGTTCGCTTTGTTTTCAACCTTATCAGCCAGACGATCTGCATCATTATCGAATTCTTGAGATGACATTTTAGTGCTCCTTTGTTTGTGTCAGTTTTTAAGCGTAGTCGTAAAACCTGATGTCTGCCGGTTTCGCGCACAACGGCATGGCACAATTAGGAGGATTACCCAATAGCAATATTACCCGCGGTTTTTCGCTGAGCCGTCGCAGACCAGCATTCCCTGTGCTTCCAGCCCTGAGCGCACGTCATCTTTAATGCTGTCAGTGATGAAAATATGGATATCGGAGATATCGGCAAATTTGGCGAATGCGTCACGGCCGATTTTGGTTGAATCTGCCAGCAAAATCACGCTGGTCGAACAGGTAATCATCTTCTTTTTAAACGCGGCCTGACGCACATCTGGGGTTGTCGCGCCATTTTTTAGCGTAAAACCGTTGGTGCCCATAATGGCTTTATCGATGATCAGATCAGACAAACTGTTGTCGTTACTAAACGGGATCACGCAATGAAGTTGCTTGCGCACCGCGCCGCCAATAAAGAACAGATTTACCACGCCCGGCGAATCTTCCAGCGTCAGGGCAATTTTTAGATCATTAGTGATCACCGTCAGTTGCTGGCGTTCACCCAGAATTTTCGCCAGTTCCAGCGTGGTGGTGCCGGTATCGAGCAACAGCGTATCGCCGTCTTCAATCTGCTCAAGTGCGAGCTGTGCAACCATGACTTTCGCATCATGATTGCAGACTTCTTTTTCGGTGGACATCATCTCCACGCCGGTTTTACTGCGGATCAGCACGCCGCCGTGCGTCCGCGTGACCAGCATGTTCTTTTCCATTTCACGAAGATCATTACGGATCGTGGAAGTCGAGACTTTAAAGATCTGGCAAAGTTCGGCGACCGTGGCTTTCTTGTTTTCCTCCACAAACGCCAGAATGGCCTGCTGGCGTTCGAGTGAAAAAACTTTATCTTCCGAATGATCGTTCATGATTTTTCTCAGTGTCCGGCGGGTTATAAAACGAAGGCCACTTTCAGCGCCTGTCCTGAACGGGCGGCGCTGAAAGCCTCGTCATATTGTTCAAGAGTGTACTTGTGAGTCAAGATTTCTTTCAGATTTATCAGTCCATTGGAAATCATTCTCAGGCTTTCCCGATACTGACGTAAATTCTGCCCGCTCATGCCCGTCACCGTGATCTGCCGGTAATGAATAATGTTGGTATTCAGGCTGACCATTTCTTTACCGTGCGGCAAACCGCCGAAGAACAGCACGCGGCCATTCAGCGCCGTCAGTTCAAACGCCAGCGACTGAATTTCCGCACTCGACGCCGCCGTAATCACCACGTCACAGCCGCGATTTTGCGTAATACGCATGACGTCCGCCAGCGTATCGGTACCGCTCACGGGCACAAAATCCGCATCAAAATGACACGCCATCGCCAGCCGTTCCGGGTTGATGTCGCTGATCAGCACTTTTCCGGCACCCGCCGCTTTATGCAACATGGCGTGCATCAGGCCAATTGGCCCCGCGCCAATCACCAGAACCGTATCGCCGACGCGGGTATGGCAGCGCTCAAAGGCATTATAAACACAGGAGAAAGGCTCAATCAGCGCGCCTTCTTCAAACGAAACGTGATCCGGCAACGCCACGATATTTCCCTGCTGCACGGCGCGGGCGGGGATCACCACATAACGGGCAAACGCGCCGTTTTTCTGAATACCCAACGCCTGGAATTCCTTGCAGGTTTGCGTATTGCCGCTTATGCAGCTGTCGCAGGTGCCGCACCCGTAGTTAGGGGCAACCGCCACGCGCATTCCCACACGCCATTCAGGGCTGACGTTCGCCCCGGTTTTCTCAATGATGCCCGATAATTCATGCCCCAGCGTTAGCGCCTGTGGCGACTGGCGATGGCCGTTGGCGAACATCCGCAAATCGGTACCGCAAATCGCCCCGACTTTACAAGCCAGCAGCACTTCGTCTGGCGCGATTTCGGGTTCTGGCAGGTCGGTTAAACGGAGTTCACCTTTGGCAAATAACTGAATTGCTTTCATAACAGCCTCTCAATGGTTACAGGACGGAGCGTCTTTTGCTAAACGGGGTGTTGATCAAAAAATCGACTCAATGTGAATTCTTGTGAGTTTAGTCATGCAATTACCGATGTCAATCGTTTATTATCGCTTTGCTCTTGATGTACGCATAAACGATAACAAACGATAATTAACAGCAAAAGGGAAAGCCAGTATGAGGATTTTTTCAGAAGACACCGTGATGTTGGATCTGGATGTTCAGGATAAAGACGACGTTCTGCGGCAGATGGGCAAAAAGATAGAAGCGACCGGGTGCCTGAAACCGGGCGGTTTCGATCACTTCATGGCGGCCATCCGTAAAAGAGAAGTTGAGTTCTCAACGGCAGTCGGCCACGACTTCGCAATCCCGCACGGCAAGAGTGACGCGGTTACATTGCCGGTTATCGCTTTTGCACGACTGGTGAAGCCGGTGTTATGGGATGCCGAAGAAAATGACCGCGCGCAGTACGTCTTCATGATTGCCGTTCCGGAAGAAAGCGCGGGTGATGAACACATCAGGATCCTGATGAAACTCGCTGGCGCGATTATGGAAGATGATTTCCGTGACCCGATTGCTGCGGCAAAGGATCAAGCGCAGGTCATTGAAATTATGACCCGTTACGTTGATTAACCTCTTCACATTCTGCTCTGACCTGCATTTAACTGATATCGATAGTAAACGATAATTAACAGGGTAAATCAGCAGTAAATGACAGATCGGAGAAATCACCCTTATGGAGCCAGAATCATGTCTACCAGAGAAAAGTTTTTTGTCGCAGTAACGGGATGTCCGACGGGGATCGCCCATACGTTTATGGCGGAAGCCGCGCTGACAAAGGCCGCAAAAAAAGCCGGTGCGGGGATCCGCGTTGAAACCAACGGGGCCGTGGGCATTGGAAACGCGCTGACGGCAGAAGAAATCGCCCGGGCCGATATGGTGATTCTGGCGTCCGACAAGGCGGTGGAAATGGCACGATTCGACGGTAAGCCGTTAATCCGCGCGTCGGTCGGCCACGGCGTTAAAAAAGCCACTGAACTGGTGGCCCGGGCGATGGCCGGTGAAGAAGCCGTTTACCGGCACGAACAAACCGCAACGCCTGATAATGAAAAACCTGCCGCCGAAAAAGCAGAGCGCCAGGGCGCGGGGCGGTCTGTCTATATTTCCCTGATGAACGGCGTGTCGAACATGTTGCCGTTTGTGGTCGCAGGCGGTGTGTTAATCGCCATTTCCTTCTTCTGGGGGATTTACTCATTTGACCCGACCAGCGCGCAATATAACCCGATTGCCGCCAGCCTGTTTAAACTCGGTAAACTCTCGTTTTCATTAATGGTGCCGGTCTTCACCGCGTTTATCGCGTACTCCATTTCGAACCGCCCTGGTTTTGTAGCCGGATTCGTCGGCGGCCTGCTGGCGACCGATATCGGCGCGGGCTTTCTTGGTGGCATTATCGCGGGCTTTTTCGCCGGTTATTTCATGAAATGGATGCTGCATATCACCCGTTCATTTCCCCGTTCGCTGGAAGGTTTCAAGTCTATCTTCCTGATGCCGCTGATTGGTGTTCTGGTGGTCGGCGTCTTCATGCTTTCTGCCGGTTCGACCATCGCGGCTTTAAATAAAGGCATGATGGTGTGGCTGGCCGGGCTGGAACACGCGAACCCGTTATTGCTCGGCATTGTGATTGGCTGTATGAGCGCGTTTGACCTCGGTGGCCCGGTGAACAAAGCTGCGTATGTGACGGGAACGATGTTGCTGGCCGAGCAGGGCAACGCATTATTTATGGCCGGCGTCATGACCGCCAGCATGGTGCCGCCGCTGGTGATTGCCTTTGCGACTGTGATGTTCAGAAAGTATTTCGAAAAAGAGGAGCAGGCCGCCGGGCTGGTGAACTTTATTCTCAGTGCGACGTTTATTGCCGAGGGCGCGATTCCCTTTGCTGCAAAAGATCCGCTGCGTGTGATCCCGATACTCATGCTGAGCGCCTCGATCGGTGCCACGCTGACCTTCTTCTTTAAAGTCGCGGTGCCAGCCCCGCACGGCGGGCTGATTATTCTTCCGCTCGTCACGCACGGTTTACTTTGGGTAATTGCTATTCTCAGCGGCGGACTGACCGGTGGAATTATTTACGGATTATACCGAAAGGCGAAATTTAATAAATCCGCGCTGGCTGTTTAAAAACATTAATAAGGAGGCAGAACGTTATGATTGCATCGAAAATACGCTTTATTAATCCCATGGGATTTCACAGTCGTCCCTGCGCAACATTTTCGAAAATGGCGAAGAAATTCGACTGTAATGTCAGGCTGGTGAATAAAGAAAAAGAGGCCGATGGCAGAAGTATGCTGGCACTGATGAAACTCGGCATCGTTCATAATTCAGCAATTACTTTACTCTGCGAAGGCGAACAGGAAAAAGAGGCCAGCGAAATACTAAGCCAGTATTTATCTACGCTGGTGGAAGAAGCGGGCTGAATCCCTTTTTGTCGTAATCCATAAATTTATTTGCCGGCAGGCAACTCCCTGAATACTGAAACCTGATTAAGGAATAGAAAATGAAATACTCTGCTGAAAAACTGGCCGCATTCTTTGACCATACCAATCTGCATGCGTATGCGACCAAAGAAGATTTCCAAAAACTGTGTGATGAAGCGAAGGAATACGGTTTTGCGTCTGTTGCTATCAACTCCTGGCCAGTCGCCACCTGCCGTCAAATGCTGGAAGGTTCATCCGTGCTGACCGGCGCGGCGATTGGTTTCCCGCTGGGGCAGATGACCATTGCCGCCAAAGTGTTTGAAGCACAGGACGCCGTTAATAATGGCGCGCAGGAATTCGATTACCTGCTGAATGTCGGCAAAGTCAAAGAGCATGACTACGCTTATATCAGAGAAGAAATGGCGGCGATGGTGGCTGTCGCCAATAAAGCCGGGATTGTGTCGAAAGTCATTTTCGAAACCTGTTACCTGACGACAGATGAAATTATTCAGGTCGCCAAAATCGCTGCTGAAGTGAAACCGGGCTTTGTTAAAACCTCCACAGGATTCGGCACTGCGGGCGCAACGGCTGAACACGTCAAATTAATGAAAGAACACGCGGGCGAACACGTTCAGGTTAAAGCTGCGGGTGGAATTCGCACGCTGAGCGACGCGCTTGCCATGATTGATGCAGGCGCAACGCGTCTGGGCAGCTCTGCCGGAATAAAAATCGTTAATGAACTTCTCGCTGCCAAATAGTATTCAGAAAACTGGCCTGTGATACAGGCCGGTAAATAACGAAACATGCCCTGACTGAGGCTGAAAATGAATAAAATGATTAATGTGTGTCTGATTGGTTGTGGCCGCGCGGGGATGATTCATGCCCGGAATTATAACGGTAATCTTCGTCATGCCCGGTTAATTGCAATATGCGATCCCGACGAGGGGAATCTGGCGGAAGTGCAGAAAGAACTTCAGGTGGAATATCAATATACCGATTATCGCGAAGCCCTGAAAAACGCAAATATTGATGCCATTGTGGTGGTGACACCGACGCATTTACACCGCGATATTGTGGTTGCCGCCGCGAAAGCCGGAAAACATATATTCTGCGAAAAGCCGATGGCCGGAACGGAAGAAGAATGCAACGACATGATCGACGCATGCCGGGAATATAACGTCAAATTACAATTAGGTTTTATGCGCCGTTTTGATGAGAATTTTAAAACGGGCAAGGAGGTGATTGAAAATAAAACTGTCGGCGAAGTGACGTTACTAAAATCACTGACCCATGGGCCGAGCGAGCCTAAAGAGTGGATGTTCGATATTTCCAAAAGTGGCGGGCCGGTTGCTGAAGTGAATAGCCACGATCTCGATACGCTCAGGTGGTACGCCGGAGCCGAAGTGAGCATGATCCACGTCATCGGCCATAATTTCCGGTCACCGGAAAAAGCCGCGGAATACCCCGACTATTATGATACCTGCGCCGTCATGATGCAGTTCACCAACGGCATCATCGGCATGATCGACGGCGCGCAGTACGTCCGTTACGGCTACGATGCCCGCGCGGAAATTCTCGGCACGCATGGCATTGTCAAAGTTGGCCGGCAGAACAGCAATAATGTTGAAGTGGTGACGCAAGACAAAACCATTCAGGCGCAATCCATGCCGTCCTGGACGAAGTTATATCTGGAAGCCTACGTGCGCGAAGCCGAAGCCTTTATCGACGCCATCCGTCACGACACCGGAACACAGGTCACCGGTCACGACGGAAAAATGGCGCTGATTCTGGTGCGGGAAGGGCTGAAGTCCCTTCGCGAAAAGCGCCCGGTCTTTATTGAATAATCTGCCCGTATGAATAATCTGCGAGTTATAAGATAAGTAAATGTGATTCCGGCATGATTTCCCGCGTATCCCGAAAAACAAATTTCGTGAATGTGGGATATCATGCGGTATGCGTAATCCGGGACGTGGCTTTTCGCGGGCAATTCCGTTCACATTGTGTTCTGAATTAATCACTGTAACTCAATGAATATTCAATAAAATGGACATCAAACAGCTTATTTATCTCTGATATCAATGATTAGCCAACTTGATATCATCCCTTCCAACTAAACCTCACTAAAATCCACGCTAACCCCAGATCAAATAACTAATCATCCTCATACATACCAACCTAACCTCACGATTCATCATCATTACCAACGGAAAAGTATGTACACCTCAAAGTACATAATCTAATGTTCCTCGCATTGGATTTTATCTTATGTACTAAAAGAGGACGTCATGGCTCTTACTGATAGTTACCTGCGGTCTGTGTTAGGAAAGGATTCTGACAGCGTTTTTGAAAAATCAGACCGTGATGGCCTGTCTGCCAGAATTAGCCGCAAGGGCAAGGTTGTCTTCCAGATACGCTATATGCTGGCCGGAAAGCAGCGGCGGTTAGATATTGGAACGTATCCTGGCATGAGCCTGAAAGAAGCCCGAGACGAAAACATTAAGTTAAGAAGGGTGCTTGAAGAGGGGCAGAACCCATCGGAGTATCTTGCTAACAGGATCCTCGAAAGACAAACCGCTATGAGTGTTGAGGACGTTGTCAGGGAATGGATCAGGGTTTATGCCTCCGCAAACGTGAAGGGGCACGCTCAGATTCTGCGCTCGTTTGAGTTGCACGTATTTCCAACGATAGGGAAGATGAAGCATGATTCTGTCAATCAGCATGTATGGCTCAGATTGATAGAGGGCGTTCAAAAAGAATCGCCATCGATTGCAAGACGGTTGTTATCAACTGGATCACAAATTCACTCGTGGGGTGTAAGGCGAGGGGATATTACAACGAAGCCGCTGGAAGGAATTTCAGCGCAGGATATGGGGATAAAGCGAGGGGTAACGACCAGGGTACTTGATGATGATGAAATCAGGCTGGTCTATGACGCGCTCAAGCTTTCCAAAATGACTGAGAAGAACAAAATTCTTGTTAAGCTAGTCATGCTATTTGGCTGCCGATCAGGTGAAATCATATCTTCTAAGGTGAAGCACTTCGATTTTGTTAAAAACGTTTGGACTGTTCCTCCGGAGAACCACAAGGGAGGGAAAACAGGAAAGTCGATTTTAAGACCAATAATTCCAGCTGCTAAAGAGCTTATCAAGGAGGCCATGAGGCTTAATGGCGGTTCTGATTACCTCTTTGAGCGCGCATTCAATGAGCCACGAATAAGCCGCCCCATGGATAGCTCCGCCGCGCTGTCATTGCCAAAAACAATTATCGCTTGGACATACCGACACAAAGGCATACTTATGCCGCATTGGACAATGCATGACCTGAGGAGAACAGCAAGAACGCGATGGTCAACGCTCGCAGCCCCTCATGTATGCGAAGTTATGCTTGGGCATAAGTTGCCTGGAATATGGTCTGTTTACGATCACAACGACTATATGGAAGAGCAGAGGAAGGCTTATCAAGCGTGGGATGATGAACTGGTGAGGATACTTGCTGGTTGAGCGTTACGCTGTAACTTTCCGAATTGCTCTATTTCCTCTCTTAAATAAAATCCTCGAAAGACCGGATCAGGAAAGCTCTTCATGTGCTTCTGTCCGGTTCTTCTGTCTCTGCTGTTCCAGTTATGAATCGTCTCGGGCTTTCTGCGGAAAAGCTCAGCTACTTCTTTGGTGCTCATATATGGAGATTGCATGCTTACCTCTGCTATTTACCTGCGAACACCCGATAGACATGCACATTCAGCCATAGCCATGGTTCATGCCGCTGCGGGCAGAATGGCCTAGCTTGAGGTGAGTATTTATCGAGTAGTTCGCGGAGTGATTGAGTGTTGTCTTTACTGCGGAGTTCGGTGAGGAGTTTCTTTGCGATGCTTCTGACTGCGTTTTCGGCCTCTTCTGGCGTCATGGTCTACTCCATCTTGCGGTAACCTGCGTTGTAGAGTGCGGCCATCTCTTCTTTAGTAAATCTGATTGCGGCTGGCAGCGTGTAGCCCACATCACGCATTGCCTCGATAGCCTCATCCCTTGCCACATCTTCAGGTGAGCGGATAGGGCGGAAGCTTAGTCTGGCGTTACTGTAAGACTCGACATTGTCGCTTCGGTAATCATGTAAAACCACCACATCGCCACGCATATACTCAACTCGAAACTCCGTCCAGACACGTGAATCATCGCACTCAAAATGGACTTCTACATTGACTCCCGCAGGTATTGGATATTCGCCATCCCAAACCTGAGATGGCTTACTGATAATCAAACCCCTGCATTTTCCACCATTATCCGAATGGTCGGTTCCACACGTTTTACAAATCGCTAAACCTTTCATTTCCACACCCCATAAGCAAAAAGACTTACAGCAACCCAGCACAATCCGCAGAACGCCACGCCGATTGCCCACAAAGCCCAAACTGGTAATTTGTTCATTTCGTAACTCCCACATATTTCCATTCGCCTTTGCCATCCAGATACGGACATGCGCCGCCTCCTGGAGCTATCACTAATCTTCCAATCCCATCATCGTCAATTATCCTGCAAGTCATCCCGTACTTGCTCCAGACTGGGTAATACTTCCCTGCGGTGAAATGCTCACTTCCGATGTAAGCAGTTTTGATGTACACGTCAGGGTCGGTCATAATTTATTGTCCGAGTGCTTTGGCGATGACTGCCTTTGCTGCATTGAAAACGTCAGTGTCACGGTCAGCAATTGCAATGACAGACTGCAACGCTTCAAGCAACTCTGGGGCGGCGGCAATCACCGGCATATCCCATTGACTGACATTGACGCAGACCATTCCATCAGAGGCTTTAAAGGCGTGAATTACATCGCCATCTTTGCCGGTTACCTCACTGCTTAAACGGTTGTGGCTATTACTGGTAAACCACTTCCATGGATAAGGCGTTCCCATAAACTTAGTCATGCTGCATCTCCAAATTCAAACACGCGTGATTTGTTCTTGCTCTTGGCCTTCTTCACAGGCTTAGCTATTCCCGCTACCTGCTTGCATGGCGGCATCACACAATTACCACCAAGCCGAACTCTTGCCCGTGCGTTCATGTTGAATATGTGCCGTGCAGTCCAGTCGCATCCGTCGTCGGTGTAGTCGGGGCGAGTGTTGATTCTCAGGTCGTCTTCAAACATGGTCAGCCCCTATGCGGAATCTTTATCTGTTGGGTTAATGAGAATGCCGTGCTTCACTATCTCTAAGCAGCCGATGCATTCAGCCACTCCAAGTTCTCCGTTGTATTCGTGAATCAACTCGTTCATCCGCTGAACAAGTTCGGCACAAAGTGGAAATTTCCGCTCGGTAGATAAGTGAAGAACTGTCATGGGCTTTCTCCAGATGTAAAAAAACCGCTCTAGGCGGCTGGTTTGTGCTTCGTTCTGATGCTCGGCGCTGCTAGCGTCTCCATCGCTTTTGCATATCCCTCTGCCACGCCATCACTTCGACCGCGCTCGTAAACCTCTCTGGCAAAGTGCGTCCGTGGGATGCTCATTTCATCCTTGCGAAATATCGGCACTCCTGCGACTTCACCGACTTTCTCGTTGAGATAATCTTCAAATGATGGCATGGGGATACCTCATGTTGCAGGCGTAAAAAAAACCGCGTTACGCGGCTATTGGTTTTGCTTTTTGGTGGCTATTTATTCCACCATTGAATAACGAGTAAAACGAGAAGACCGATGATGCACCATGTTCCACCACTGATTTCGGAAAGGTATTCCATATCACTCGCCATCCTTCACGATGCCGCCAGCGGCTTTAATTGCTGCATTCCATCCAACTGCAATGAATTGCGCTTGAGCAGGTTCGCAATCATAAATCTCAGCCAACTGTTTAAACCCCATGCTTATTTTACTCGGCAACACGACCGGCTTTTGCGGGGCAGTGAATAACGGCACATCGCTGTCAAATCTTTTCATAAACCATAGGCATGACTCATAACAAAGATTGTTTTTATTGCTGTACTGAGAAATAGCCCTTGCATCACTCGCGCTAACCCAAGCCACCGGCACCTGATCGCCTTTCAGCTCACGGATGGCGATCAGTTCGTCGAGTGCTGAAACATAGCTGTCATGGCACAAAGAGGCGGAATGCTTGCGCATCTTTTTCAGTTCTTCAATGCTCAGTTGTTTCATCATTCCACCTTAACCGTAAAACCGGCTGCGTTGATTGCTTTAATAGCGTCTGTATATGTCAGGATTGCCGGGTCTGAATCACGCCTATTAGGCAGCGCCACGGGATTAGCCAGTTTGGCTTTCAGCTTTGCAATTTCCTCCCGAGCCGCAAGCAATTTGCGTTCCGCTGCTTTCTCGCGATGCAATGCCTTATGCAGCTCTTCCTCTGAACCGGCAGCCCGCTGGCGTTCTGCTTCGAGCTGTTCGCGCAACTGCTTGTTTTCGTCAAATAGTCTATTGCTTTCAATAGCCAGTTCGCCAACTGTGCGGCCACCTTCTGGGGATGCCGCAAGTTTAAATCCTAACCACATGTCGTCAATCTTCTCGTTAGCGTAGCCGCCTGACGTAATGCGAAGCGACTGTATATAAAACAAGCTGCACTTTTCCTGCCGAGCGGTGAGGTTTTCAAACATATCACGCAGCGCCTTGATATCTGTTTTGTCAGTCATGATTAGCCTCATATACAGCGATTGCGAACCCGCGCGGAGTTGCGCTGCGGATGTTCTTTGTTTTCAGTGACTTGCCCCCCAGGCGTTCATATTGCTTTGAATATCCAGGGTCGCAATAAACTGGCTTCCTATCCGGCATCACAAATCCGTTCCCGCACCATATGCCTGTGTTTTTTGGGTACGCATCGCGGGCGTTAATGTAATCGGGATACGTGGGATGCACGTCGTCCTCTGGCAGGTACCCGCCGTATTCCCACGGATTAAATTTATATTCCGGCCTGGCGTATTGAGTATTAAGCACGTTCACCGCTGGATTTTCTGATGCAAACGGGCATCCAATTAAATCCGCAACCGCTTTCGGCAACTTAAATAACTCAACAGCCTGCTTCTGCTTAACCCTTCGGTCTGGGTGCATTGGGTGCGGCCTGCGTTCCTTAAATGGCAGATGCTTATCATCGGGGTGATAAAGCCACCTTGCTCCCGTCGTGGTAAGGTAGGTACATTCAGGAAAGCCGACGACAATCCGAACTCCACCACCAACCATCTCGGCAATATCCACCGCGTGCTGATGAATCTGGTCATGATGGAACCACATGCCCACCTTAAGAAGATTGCCCTCACGCTTAACGCCTGGCTCATGCTGACCATCGAACAGCCAGCACTCATAACCTGCATCAATCCACGGTTGTGCCATCAGGCCGGTGAAGTCGTAGAGGAAGATGGCCTTCTTGGTTGTGTCAGTCATGAGGTTGCTCCTTCAGTTTCATCACGATTCCGTCACCAAATTTGCGATTAATGAGGCTGGACTCATCGACTACGTAGCCTTTCGCTTCGTACTCGGCAATCTTCGCTCGCTCTGATTTTTTACTGTTGCAAAACAGGGTTGCTGTGGGTGCGTTACTCATGATGTTGATCCTGGATTTGTTACGCAAACTGAAATCCGATAATAATCGCCAGCATCAAATACAAAACCTCTCGCAAAATCAGACAGACCATCCTTAATAGTTTTCTTTGCTTTCTTGTCAGCCAATGCCTGCACTTGTTTTTTGCTCATCTTCATGATGTTGAAGTTTGCATCTGTTAATGGGCCGCCGATTCCATAAACTGGCTTAATCATCCCTTCCTCCCAGCGCGCAGATTGGCGGCGAACTCAACGCCACTGAAAATTATGCTTTTCAGGACTTTGTAGACGTTGCTGGAAGTGGAAAGAATTGCTGCTTTAGCGCCCAGCCTGGTAGTGAACTCATCCACACCCTGTGCGCGGAGTTCTGCGGTGAATGCGTCGGTGGCTGGCGTTTCAGTTGAACGGTACAGCGCTACAATATCGTCCGTCTCGCAAGGCTCTTCGTGAGAGCAATTTTCGCAGACAACGAATCCGGCTGCGTGTTGCTCGATTAATTCCTTCAGCGCAGCATTTTCAGCCACCAGCCCATGCACGTACTCAATGACCAGCTTGCTGTGTGCGCCTTCACCTTTGATGCCGAGTGCTGCGGTAACGTTATCTTGCGACAGCTTCAGCTCAAGATTTTCACGCAACAGTTCCTGTATTTGTTGCCGGTAATACTCTCCACAATAGTGATGTCCACTCATGCCGTGTACCCATGAGAAGCCGCAATCACAGTTGTGTGTTTTCACTTCACTCATAATGTGTTCCTTGAAAGAGGGTTATGCGGCCTTAAGCCGACTTAGCTTCATGCGTATAGATTGCAGAGTGCGGCCTGTTTGGGCGGCTGCTTCTTCGGGCGGGAGTGTCTGGGCGATATGCAGGTCTTCCGCTGACCATCGATTCATCGGCTGAGTAGGCTGAATGCCAAGTTCGTAAGCCTTTCTGATTACCCCTTCCTCTGTCCTGTTCAGATGCTTTGCTAACTCAGGAAGCGGCATTGTTTTGATGTTTTTGCTGAGGAATTTAATCTCTGTTGTGAGCCAGAATTTGTAGGCCACGGGTCACCTCCATTGCTCTCCGAACTCAAACCCAATCTCAGCAAGTGCTTCATCCATTTTGCTGATGAACTCCGGCACCATCTCGTCAAATTCATCCATGAACTTCTGGTCGCGCTCGACCACAACGTGATGCAGGCCTTCACGCTTCATGCGCGGGTCGTAGTTTGCGAAGTACCAGGCATCCTTACCGGTGACCCAGAGGCTGTACTGAATCTGTGCCATGTACTCTGCCTTGATGGCGTCAAAACCACCCAGTCTGAACTTCATAAACACTGCGCTGGTGTACGGGCTCTTCAATTCCAAGCCTTTCCCGTCGCTACAATCACCATCAGGTGAGCAGGCACAGCGAAGTGTTTCGTCTTTGAAGATGATCGGCACATCGGTAACTTTCACATCAGTGGTAAACTCAAACAGCGACCTTGCTGATGCTTCGTATTCTTTCCCCCACGCCAGAGGCTTTGCATTTACCTCAACCACATTCCCTGTGCAAACCTCACCTAACAACGTGTAGAAGTAAGTGAGCTTGGTATCTGTCCACTTGGTGCCGCTGCGTGGCTTTGAGATGACCTTTCCGGCTTCCGATGCCGTAATGACGCCTAGTCTTAGTCGTAGCCAGTCAATGCTTCCCTGCTGCGTGGTGCGGACGTCAATCCCTGTCCGCTGCAAGATGATTTCTGGTGTCATGTCAAACCTCTATGGATTTGCGTATTTTGTAACTGTTGGTTTTCGCCCCGCCTGATTCAGAGAAATTATTTATTCTCTCGATGTATGAATCCCGAACCAACAAGCGGATGCAGCTGCTAACCATGGTTATCTGAAGCCCAGTTTCACGAGCTATTTCCTTATAGGTAACCGTGATAAGGTTGCCATTCCTTTGGCCTGACTTTATTGCTTCATAAACCAACTTCATTGACCGTGTCATGCGGCTGCCTTCTTCTTCAGGAAGTCCACCACCTTCAGTGCTTCAGGTTCGGTGAGTTGATCCGGTGATGAGATAGGGCGTTTGAATATCTGCGAGCAAATAGGGAGCAAGTCTGCATCCCATGTTTTATCCATTTGCAGGAGCAATTCATTAATCGCCTGAATGGTGTCGTCGGTGGAGGGTGATATATCCTTTTCCTGCCCGCGTTCCTGGCTAAAGTTGATGCCTTCTCCTCCTTCGGTATTCACGTAATCAACAGCCGCATCGAGACGCTCACGGCGAGGCCAGTATTTGGTGGCCTGTTTCACGACTGTCTTCAGGATCATCTGCTCTTCATCAGTGACCCAAGGGCAGCGCTTAGTGTTATCGGTTAGGTATTTCTTCCATGCTTCTGACCGGTCGCGAATTGAGAAGATATCTTCAGCTCGCATGGTGTGCGTCAGGTAGTCGCCTTCATCCGTTTTAACTACCGTGTAAGCTCCTACCACTTCACCGCGCTGCTCAATGGTGTCGAACTCGTTGAATTCATGCGTTGGCGGTCGGTCAATGCTGGTACGCATGAAACGGTCGTTCTTCCTGACAATCGCTGACTGGCACCATTTGATTGCACCTGACTGCTGGGCAATGTGCATCAAACCCATGTAGCTGATGTCCAGACAGATAGCGCCTTTCCGTGGCACTAAATACGCGAGCTTTTGGGCTGGGTTTAGAGAAATACCAATCGCTGCAACGTTCATTATCGCGCTGCGGGTCGATACGCTATTCTTTGCTGCCACACCTGCCAGATAGTCATTATTTGCGAATATCTGCATCGCAAACTCTGACTCACGTTTAAAGGTCAGGCTGGGCTCAGAGCAAACCTGTTCGAACTCAGCCCTGAGTGGGTTAACGATGTTAAAGACTTGCTCAACCAATTGCTGGTTCATGCTGCGCTCTCCATTTTCGATATTCTTCCGTGAGCCTCGTGGCCGCTGATTGCATCAATGAACTTTGCGTACTCGTCCTGAGCCCATTCATTGTCCAGCGCGTGAATCTGCTGAGCTGTGAGTTTTGATTTGTCTGCAAATTCGAGAGGTGTTTCAGGATAGGTTTCTGCAATCTTCATCGTGCGCTGGCGAAGGTCTTCTTCCACCCGTTCGATTGCAGCGTCCAAATCTTCCTGCTGGTCTCTGATGTAGTCGTAGCTGCTGTATCTCATGCTGCGTCCTCCTGTTTCATCAACACCAGATACCCGCGCGACTCCATGAACTCGCGAATGTTTGCCTCATCCATAAAGGCGAGCATTTCTTTGTCAGGGAGTGCGTAGTGCAGCTCAGCACCTTCAACCTCAAGCTTTACGCCTCGCCCCATGGTGCCACTGGAAATCTTCACGTCGGCGCATTCAAAGGTGATATTCATACGAGCCCCTTACTCTTGCAGAACGCCCGAGCCATCAACTTGTAGCCGAGCGGGTTATTCGGAAACGACTGTTCGCTGCCGTCTATGAGGATGTGAAGCAGGGTGCCGATGATTTGAAATCTCATAGCGGGTTGCCCGGTTGGTTTAGGATTTCAATGAAGCGCTTTGCAGCGTTCTTGGCATTGCGACAAATGCGGTCTAACAGTGATTCAGAGCAGCCCACGCAAGGCCACCCTGCTATACAAAAGGTATGCATGGGATACTCCGTTTAGTTGATTTAAGTGATGAAGAAGCCAGCTCTTGAACTGGCTTTTGCATCCATTAAAAAAGCCTCGCGAGGAGGCTTATATTTC
Organism: Rahnella sp. BCC 1045; assembly: GCF_019049615.1. NCBI lineage: Bacteria > Pseudomonadati > Pseudomonadota > Gammaproteobacteria > Enterobacterales > Yersiniaceae > Rahnella > Rahnella sp. BCC 1045. The sequence continues at coordinate 167,459 of NZ_JAFMOZ010000144.1, forward strand.
GATCACTTCTTTTTGTCCGTTTACCCAACCTTCCTGATAATCCGCTTCCCCCTTGCTTACACATACCGCGAGGTGCTCTACGTCTTCCCAGTTCATGTTATTTGCTGCCCAGTCTTCAATGTCATATGGGCTTCCAGCAAAGAGTGGGCGGGTGTCATTTTCAAGGCTTTCTTCAATGGTTATGCCGTCATGCTTGGCATAGTAGACAGCCCTGTTCATTGCGATAACTTCGACAGGCACAGCCCATTTGCTGCCGTCTGGCATTTCAATCTGTAGGTGCAAGGCCATATTTACTCCAGTTATAAAAAAGCCCTGCGGGGTGACAGGGCGAAGTGGTTCACAGCATGAAGGTTGATAAGGGGCGCTTATCACGATGCGCACTCTGTGAATGCGCAGCAGGAAGGGGCTCATATTAGTAGTCGCCATCGACTATTTTTTGGTGGCAAGTCCAATCGTAAATTTCATCAGCGGTGAATGTGTGCCCATCAACCTGAAGTTGTTCAAACTCAGCAACTATTCGCTTCGATTCTTCAATTTCTTCTTCTGATACTTCTGCTTTAACTGTCATGGTCAATTTCCTTTATTTCAGGTTTATGCGAACAAGCCATCTCGTTTGAATTGGCTCGCAGATTTATTTTGTTGGCAGTTCCGGGTAAGGCATCCAGTGCGTTATGCCCTGTGATAAGTACCGCTTTGTGTAAAGTTGATTACCCCCCTGATCCAGTCCATTTGTTATGTCGTCAAAATAGTCTTGAATGTGAACCATATCGTAGCCGCCAGCAGGAAATCCTTTACCGTCAGGCGTACCGCTCGCCGAATAAACCAGAACTGAGTTATCTTCTGATTCTGGAATTCGATCGCTGCACTTAATCCACTCGCTCATACTTCCTCCTCAACCTTAATTTCAGGTTTGCGCAAGAACCTCTCATACTGCTCATGACTCATTCGAACAGATGAGCGTTCTGCTTTGTTTTTAAGTACATATTCGTAGCCGTTAGCCATCCTTACGACGCAAAGACGCTCACCGGTTAAAGTGTTTACAAGCTTCATGGGGATGACTCCGGTAGGGTGTTTAGTAGAAACTGTCTGGAAGGTCAGTGGCTTCTTGTAGCTGCTTGATTTTGTTTTTCAGGGTCTGAATCTGCTTTTCATTTTGGTCAATGTCTGCCTGAAGCTTTTCCCTAATAAACTCAGCCCTTGCGACAGGGTAATTATCATAAAATTTGCAGACTGAAGGTCGCTCAGGTCTAACGTATGAGCCAGAGCGCTTAATTTGAATCTGTGCTGCTGTAACTTTCTCCACTGTTCCTTTGTAGAACTCAGGAAACTGAACGCCCAGCTTGACGACATACACCACATCGTCAGGCTTAAATTGTGAAATCTGCTTACTCATATCGGTAGTCTCAGTTAGTTATGTGATGCGGGGTGGGGGTTATCGAAGCTCCCAGAAATTGAATTCATTCAGGCTTTCCCTATCCTGATGAAAGAAGTAATCCCAAACCTCTTGGTGCTTATCCCGACGCACGAGTTGCCATTTCCAACCAGTGGCGTCACGAACGCGCCGAATATTTCTTTTTTCGAGCCTGTCGATGTCGTAAATAACACCACCGCCAGATCCAATGCCATTGCGCACCACATCAAGCTCAACCTCAATAACTCGGTACATTCTGGGTAACTCACTTGCTGCCATTACTTGGTCAAGCGTCATCTCTTACCTCATAGTGCAGTTACTGTTTAAGTGAGTAGTCAACTTTAAGATGACTACTGAATGTTAAGCTGCGTTTGGCTCGCGTGGCTGGTAATTGAATACGTGCCAGTTATCGCGAAGCTCAATCACGTTGTAGCTATCACGGCGCTCAGCAAAACCAAGCTCTACAGCCAGCGCATGCAGCTCATGACGTCGTTTAATCATGTCCATGCCAATCCAGTCTTTATCAGCTGAAATCTTCTGAGCCTGCTTCGGTGTTAAATCGCGATAGTCCTTGTCGCTAAGCTTTGACATGCGGCTGATTCCTGATTTCAATTCGCGAAGCTGGCGAATCATTGCGTCAATCTTCTCGATGTCATTCATCTCAACTTCTCATAACGTGATATGCATGCTCGTATTTATCGCTGCGATGACCGGCGCGAATGATTTTTGGTAATAAAAAAGGCCGCCTAAGCGACCTCGAAACCGGTTATTCCTCCGTGCGATTCGATAACTTGCTCTAGAATATCTCTGGGAACGTACGCATATACAGTTTCTGTCGGGTCGCTTTCATCTTCTGCATATGGCATGAGCTGGGTGTCTGCTGACGACGGAAAACCCAATTCAAAAGCACTATAATTTCCGACATGATGCTCAGTAATACGCGGGATGCAGTAGTGTCCACTGCTTGCCTGAATGCTTACAGAATAACCATCTGCGCAAGTAACTCGCCTGGTCAAAACAAACTCAGACCCGGTGTTTTTTCGGCCTTCATTCAGCCAATCGTTCATAGTTTTCATTCTGTTACCTCGCTGTAATCGTTTCTGTTGGCTTGCGATGACCGGCGGCGAATGATTGAACTTCTAAAGACTCTCGTGAAAGCCTTGATAACTTCATAAAGCCCCACTTCCGCAGGGCTATATGGTCACTTAGAGCACTTAACGTCTCGTGACACGACCAGGCAATATTCCTATTAGGATTTTGATTTAAATTTGCGCATTCACATAAATCCTCCCGACTCAGTTGACATGTTCACGTTGCGGTCATGCTCCGCTTTTAAAAGATAATTCCAGACTCGTATGTTTTGGCTTTGATGTCTCTAATCACAGAATCTGAAATTCTGCGCCTTCTGCACACTTAAGTGCTCAGGCCGGATGACCATGCCAACAACTACCAGGATGTGTCGGCTCGTTCCTGCATTGCGCCAAAGCCATAACGCTAGCAGTAGAGACAGGAGATAGAGTTTCTGCATTAGAACTCCTGTCAGTTAAATTCGTGATTATCTAGCTGAAATCGTTTCTGTTGGCTTGCGATGACCGGCGGCGATGAATTTCAGGCATAAAAAAGGCCACCTAAGCAGCCAGTGATAATTCATCTTGCGACATTCGATCCCTTAGCAAGAAAGCGAATGGCTTGCCGAGAAAATCTTCCTTTTCTTCTTTGTCTCCCGGCCAAACCGAGATAAGTACCTTCTGACAGAACATGCCGGTATCCATGGCGTCCTGCGCCGTAGCGAAATACATAAAGCTACCGGCTAGCTCGTTACTTACGCGAGATACCTGATTGGCTGTCCGATAGGTAACTTTGTACATCGGAGCTAAGACCTTTCCCATATATCAACACCTCATCTGGCTGTAATTGTTTCTGTTGGCTTGCGGAATCCCGCGCTGAAGATTGCAACATCTGGAAGGCAGATATTGTCTGCGCTTGCCTGTTCTTTACTGCGCAACGGTAAACTCATCGTTGCTTTGTAGACTCTCGCTGAGCAGCCTGAGAGGCTTATAGCAACGTTCTTTTCAAGGGTGATATCCTTGTTTGCTTCTGCTGCACATTTCGCTCTGTAGCGTGCAATGCGGCGCTCTCTTGAGTTCATGGTGATTCTCCAGTGGATTGGCTTTAGGGATGACGTGCCAGATGCTTATCTTCTGGTTGCTTCAGTGAGCTGCAATTCGCGTCATCTCCAAAGCCAACTGCACTTTGGTGCCCTCGTGTCAGGGCAATCATATTGTTAAAGAGCGTGACTTCCGTTTCGTACTGCACCAGCTCCTTGCTGATGGACTAACTGTACAACCAAACCTGTAACCTGTAAACAGGTAAAACTGTATATTCATAGAAAATACCTGTATTTGCTTGTTTTTGTATGAAATTTATTTTTATTTAGGCAACAAAAAACCCGCCGAAGCGGGTTTATGTTTAATAGTGTTGCTTTATCTGATGGTTACGCCGTACCAGAAGACAGCGCCTACTACTTTTATTTTGTTCGTTTCCTCACCAAGATAAATTTCGTCTGGGTATTCTTCAGTGTTGAATGATCTTAAGCGTATGCCTCCACCGGGCAGTCTGTACATTATTTTTACGCGAGCCATTCCTTCGTGATCAAGTGCATAAATCTTACCGTCCTTGATTTCAGTGTTTCCCATATTAATTGCGACTGTAGCTCCGTCGGGTAGCACCGGATCCATGCTATTACCCCAAACCGACATACACGCCGCCTCCTCAGGCTTAACACCTAGATTTTTAAGGCTACGCAATGAGAACTTAAGTTTTTTTCCGTCACAGTCTAGCTCTACCACTCGGCCATCACCTGCGGCAAGTTGTGCTTCTTTGAAGAACGGGAGAAAAACATCATCATCTTCTTCAATGCTTTCCTCATCCCAGAGAGATATGCCCTCAAGCTTTGTAGCATTCGACTCTTGTATTCCGGTCTTTAGCCAACTGGCTGAACACTTTAATGCTTGAGCGAGTTCGAAAATTTTTCTGGTATTTTTCGTCTCTCCATTCTCGATACTAGCAATAGATTGCTGCTTTATTCCAACCTTATCTGCCAATTCTGTCTGCGTGATCCCAAGCGCCTCACGCCTTTCTTTTACCCGCTGTGCGAGGCTCATGTTTTTCTCCTGGTGGTTAAAATCAAGCGCAAATATTCTCACAGCAAAACCTGTATTTGACAAACAGGTCTGTCTGTATGACAATACAGATAAACCTGTAGGAGGATGTATGGAAACAGATGAAACCATTTCCCAACGTGTAAAGCAGCGACGAATCGAGCTTGGAATGACCCAAGCTGAGGTCGCTGAAAAAGCTGGCATCCGTCAGCAGTCATACCAGCAACTCGAAGCTGGACAAACAAAACGCCCGCGCAATCTTCTTGAAATCGCCAGCGTTTTGAAGTGCAAAGCGCAGTGGTTGTTGTACGGGACTACCAGTAAGAAAGCAGCATAGAACCACCGCTCTTTAAAAACCTAGCCGCCCTGATTCGAGGGCTTTAACCAACTGGCAGCCTTAACGGACTGCTTATGTATTAACTAACCACAACGGAAGTATCGCAAATGGACGTCACAAACACCCGCAACAAGGCTCGCAACATCGAGAGTCAGCTATTGAACAAGATTGCACTACGAGGAGTGACAGAAGTCGCTGAGGCCATCGGAGTAGACAAGTCTCAGGTGTCACGCTGGAAGGAATCACTAATACCGCGGATGAGCATGTTACTGGCAGTTCTGGAGTGGGGAGTCGTTGACGATGACCTTGCAAGGCTGGCTAAGCAAGTAGCTCTGATGCTCACACAGCAAAAAGCCCCGACTGCGGTGACAGACGAGGCTTCTCAACTAACAATTGATTTTTAACTGGATCAATCAACAGGAGTAATTATATGCAAAAGAGCAGAAAACTCAAGCAAGAAGAGGAGCGGCGTTATCCAGACTCACCCGACCCAATCCTAATGGCAGCCGCCACAAACAAGCCGTTCGCTGAACGGTTTATTGGTTGTTTCAGACTGGCTAAAGCAGGGGTGAAGAATGGGCAACGCAGCTAGACATTTACAGCTAGTACCGACATCTACAGATGTCATGGAGCGGCGCGTGGCGGATACCGATGATGGTTACACACGCATAGCTAACGAACTCTTAGAAGCGGTTATGAGCGCTGATTTAACGGCTCGACAGCTCAAGGTTGCGTTAGCCGTTATGCGCAAAACATACGGCTTCGGCAAGAAGACAGACCGGATCACAAACACTCAGATAGCAGGGATGACTGGCATTCACCACACGCATGTGTGTACCGCTAAGAATGAGATGATTGCGATGAACGTCATCATCACTTCTGGCAGTCAGATTGGAATTAACAAGGTGGTTTCTGACTGGAATTTCAATATTAGCCAAGTCAGCGAAACATTAGCCAAGTCAGCTAATAAAACATTAGCCGAAGTAGCTAACGACCATTCGCCAACTCAGCTAAACACAAAAGAAACTTATCAAAAGAAAAAAGAAAATACCCCTAAATCCCCAGAGGGGAGTGATGAAGTGGCTGAGAAGAAAACCCCTTCCAAGTCGAAGAAAAAACCCTCCCTTGAGTTCGACAGGGAACGTTTCAAAAACACCTGGAATTGCAAAGCCGAGAAGCACGGACTGCCGAAGATTAACGGCGTCTCTGCCACTACCGAGAAATCCCTTAAATATCTCTACGAAGCCCATTTGAGGAATTGCACTCAAAACGGCAGAAAGCCCACCGACATGGATACCCTGTTCAACGGATACATCGAATTTGGTTATCAGCCAACCGCGTGGGCTATGGGCAACAATCCTGATGGCAAAGTATTCGGTATTGCGACCGCGCTTCGCCAAGACAAGATTGATGAAATCCTGAATTCGGAGGTTTGACATGGAAAGTTATGAATTCGAGGAGTTGCTCGTAGGTTCGATGATCGTGAAAGGAGACCACATCGACTGCCGAGACATCGCTGGGAAACTTCCTGCTGAAGCCTTTGAAAACTTCCACCTCCGCCGTATGTACACCGTCATCGTCGCCCTGCTGAGCAAAGCCGAGCCGACAGACATGTTCACCGTGCAAAGCAGCGTTCCTGCCGAGACGAAAGATTTCGTGCTTGAAGTAGCTACCCGCTGCCGTTCTGCGGCAAACATCAAGGCATGGGCTAAGCGTGTTCGCCAGTGCTGGATGCTGCGACAGGGTGAGGCTGAACTGCTCAAAGCAGCTGATTTACTCCGCGGCGCGTCCACTCATGATTTGGGTGAACGTCTGGCAGAAGTGTCTGGGATGCTTTCCAAGCTTCAGTTTGAAACCAATGACCGTTTACCGCGGCGAATTGGCGACATGCTGGACGATTACATGGAGGTGCTGGAGAAACGCATGAAAGGCGCTGAGTCAGGCATGTACCTGAAAACCGGCATTGATGCGATGGATGATGAGTACGGTGGTTTCGACCGCACAGACCTGATCATCGTAGCCGGTCGTCCAGGCATGGGTAAGACGGAACTGGCGATCAACATCGGTAACTCAATTGGCCAGCAGAAGGGAAAAGGGCTGATGGTTTCGATGGAAATGTCTGACATGCAGGTAGTGGAACGCCACGTTGCTGACCGAGCTGGCTTGTCAGTTGGTACGCTGCGCAACCCACTAAACATGCTGGATGAGCAATACAACAGGCTAACCGTGGCAACCGGTACATTGCTGAACGAAAACAACTACGTTATCGACGGGTCATTCACGGTAGACGAAATCATCGCTCACGCTGAGCGCATGAACATGGACGGCGGCCTAAGCTTCCTGACGATTGACTACCTCGGCCTGATGAAGAAATCCAAGGCAGAGCGTAACGACATCGCCATCGGGGACATCACCAGCAAGCTCAAGCAGTTCTGTCTTCGCAACAAGGTTCCCGTAATCCTTCTATCCCAGCTTAACCGCGGCGTTGAGTCACGCCTTGATAAGCGTCCCGGGTTGAGTGACCTGAAGGACTCCAGCTCCATTGAGCAGGATGCAGATGTGATTATCTTCCCTTATCGAGATGAAGTTTACGACGAGCGCAGCGATATGAAAGGCATCGCTGAAATCATCGTGGGCAAATACCGGTCAGGCAAGCCAAAGACGTTTTACATGGGCTGGAAGAGTGGTCACTTCGTCAATATCGATCAGGCAGACGCTGCAAAGCGTTACGCGGAAAACACAAAGAAACCGACTGACAATAAGTCATGGCGGGGAGGTGAGTGATGGACACTAAGGCAGCATTTGAGAAGTGGTGGATGGAACCTAAACAAGACGAGATTCGATTAAGCATTCATAAATCACTGGGATATAGCGTATGGCAGGCATCCCGTGAGGCAATTGAGATTAATCTACCTCCCGAGCATTACCGAGTAACTGATAAAGCTTTCTATTCTAAAGAAGTAATTGAGGCCATCACAACCCACGGAATCAGAATTAAGGGGAAGACGGAATGAAAGAGCTTAAAGAGTCTGTGATAGCAATAATTGTTCTTTTTACTATGTTAGCGGTTGGATACAAAGTCGGGTATTTCTACGGAATGGATGATGGGGTTTCACTGGCAAAGGGCGAGAAGTGGGATTGTGCGTGGTCTGATTCAACTGGATTTGCCCTCTGCAACAGAAAGCCACAGGAGAAATTGAGCCATGAATAACGATTTAGAGCAGTTCAGCTCACCAATGAAAATCCAACTGACAAAAGCCGCTGCATGGATAAGCCGAGTGCGACAGCAAAACCCATTCATGAAAGAAGCTAAAACATGCGATGAAATCATTTCGCAGTTACTGGCGGCAATTGATCTTCAAGATGGCACCACCCCACAGCCAGCCCATACAGAGCAGGATGGGTGGATTAAGTGCAGCGAGCGGATGCCGCCGAGTAGTGAACCTGTATGGGCCTATGCTCAACCCAGCTTTGAGTATGCGGTAGAAGCTTATTGGGATGGTAACTGGTATCGAACACTAACTGATGAGCCTGAATACAACATCACCCACTGGATGCCACTACCCGCCGCCCCTAAACCGGAGAGTGAATGATGACCAATGTTTACTGCAAGGTGAGGTCGGCCACACCTGAATGGCTTGAATTTATGTCTGCTCAGGAACGGTTATTTGCAAATAATCATGGCGAGTATCACGAGTTAAATCCAATTGACGAAAGGCACCGATGGATGGCTGGTGTAGCCATGAAGATGATTTCTTGTGGTGAGCTTTATGTGCTGACCAGCCCTAAATTTGGAGGAGAGCTGATAAGTGGACAAACAAACGTTCTACCTACGAAGTGAAGATATCCGGCGAAACCTAATAGACCACCTCAAAAACATCCAGCTAGACCAGTCAAAACCTTTCGAAGTTGAAGTATCCCCTCCAAAAAGAACCCTCTCTCAGAATCGAAAAATGTGGCCTCTGCTGCACGACCTTTCTGTGCAGGTCATTTGGTTCGACCAGAAGTACGACGAGGAAGACTGGAAGGATTTAATCACCGCTCTGGTCGCAAAAACCAAAAAGGAGGAACAGCGCACGGCTCCTGGCATCGGCGGCGGCGTTGTGATGTTCGGTCAGCGTACCAGCAAGATGCGCGTAGCTCAGATGGTTGAAGTCATTGAGGCTATCTACTGGTTCGGCACAGAACATGGCGTCAAATTCAGTGAAGAGTCCAAGTTAAACATCGAGTGGGCAAATCGTTGGGGTGAATCAAACAAACTTAAGCAGGTGGCATGATGACAGATAAATCGAATACACCAGCCGAACACAAAGACAGCTGGAGAACCCCACCGGAATTATTTTCCGCACTCAATGCAGAGTTCAGCTTCAACCTTGATGCGGCAGCAAGTTCGGCCAACGCGCTTTGCCACCACTTCATTACTGAAGAACAGAACACGCTGGAAACATCGTGGAACTGGGTCAGGCCAGATATCCCTGGATACGTTTGGCTAAACCCACCATACAGCGATGTAAGCCCATTCGTTAAGAAAGCCTCTGAGGAAAATCATAAGCACGGCATTGGCTGCGTGATGCTTCTCAATGCTGACACATCAGTAGGCTGGTTCCGTGAAGCAATTTCTACTGCCCACGAAGTGAGATTCATCACAGGAGGCAGGCTTGCGTTCCTGAGTGCTGAAACAGGCAAGCCGGTATCAGGCAACAACAAAGGGCAGATGCTGATTATCTGGCATCCGTGGCCTCGCACTCACTGCGAGATGAAAACTATCGATCGTGATGTGCTCCTGTCATTTGGGTCACGACTGATTAAGAGGGCAGCCTAATGAACACTCAAGACAGCATTGAGCTATTCGAAACCAGAAAAGCAGCCATCAAGAAATTTGTGTCTGCGCACAATGGCGTTCGTCGCAAAGAGGTGCAAATCAAGCTTGGCCTTGGCGATACGTTTACGGCAGAGCTGCTGACCAAGATAATTCAGCTTGGTGAACTCTATCGCTCTGGCAACGGATCAAATATTCGTTACTGGATTAGCGAAGAGCGCATGAACGAATACAACGCTTCTCAGGTTGAGCCACCAAAGCCCAAGACGAAGCCACCGATTATCGTTGGCAGAAGAAAGCCAAACAACAACCCTACGATGATATTCCTCAGTAGAAAACGACCGGCTGGCATCAACACGGTATTCGAAGAGTGCAAACAGAACTTCCGCATTTTGCCTGTGCTTCAGGTAATGGCAGCAAGGAGAGTGGCATGAAAGATTATTCAGCGATGAGTGACTATGACATCAACCTTCTTGTCAATCGGTCTTTAGGGTTGAAGCATTACCCAAACGAAGAGAAAAAAGTCATTGAGGTATTTGGTGACATAGTCATTTTCGACCCCTGCAACAACCCAGCCGACGCATGGCCGATCATTTTGAATAGTGGAATCAATATATTTACAGACATGATTCCTCACGGCCTTCTCGGTCAAGCTAGGGTTTCAGTAATTAATGGGAAGCGAATCGGCGCTGAATGTCTTATCGCAAAAAATAAAAACCCACTCCGCGCCGCTATGGAAGTCTACCTCAAGATGAAAGAAGCGGAGAAAGGCCATGGCTAAATCTACATGGTTCACTCACGAAATCATGTCCACCCAGCAAGCCGAAGACCTCATCAAGCAGTACACCCTCCGAAACATCCAAACGAAAAAGCAGCTCTCAGCCGATTACACAGGCTGGTACGTCTCTGCTTTGTTACCCGAATACAAATCCGAGCCAAGGCAGAGTTACGTCTGGCAGAACCCTATGTGGAGATAAATCATGTCCAATCTGGAAAAGCTAAATAGCAACGAGCTAACTGACCTGAAAAACAACGTTGAGCGGGAGTTCAAGCGACGAGAGAAAGGGCCGATGATTCCCTATTATTACGTGCTTTCTTGCATTTCCGATTTGGAATATTTCCGAGATATCAATTGCGCTATCAGGGCTCTCAAGCAGCGGACGGAAGATCTTCAGCAGTACATATCAGAGTCACCTGACAACCTTGCTTATGTGAATAAGTGCACGGGGATAGTTGGCGTGAAGCTATGCGTAAAAGAGATGACACAAGCTGATATGGACATACGTATTGCGGAGAAATATTTCGATGATATTTGCTACCCAGAATAAAAACCAACCACGCTGCTGCCGCTGCCACGCACCCCTCAACCAAGAGGAACAAGACTACTACGGGCATTCATGTGAAGAGTGCGAAATAGATTACATGCTAATTACTGACGAGATAACCGGATATGACAGATGGAAAAGAACCTGTTTCTACACCGTGCGCCGCCTGTGGCATGGCCTTGGCAGGGGACGAGACGCACTGCTGCAACGATTGCGCGAGCTTCTTCGAAATGGGCGGCGTCGAGGTTTCTGAACATCTGAGGAGTGAGAGTGATGAGTAGAGTAATCGCATGGCTAATCATCGGTCGATGGGCGGTCGTAGCAACAGCATTGGAGCAAGACTACTTTTTCAATCATCGGAAAGTAGCGGCTATGAAAGCTTTCTATCTGGCGATGGTTCAGAACAATTTCTGCGGCTCATTGCACAGTGATTTCATCCGGCGCGACATGAAACGAATTCTTGGCATAGGAGGATGGGATGAAACCACCGAAAAGCCGTAAATGCAAAGTCTGCGGAGATAAGTTCAAGCCAGCAACCCTGTATGACTGGTGGTGCAACGAAGAACACAAGGAAGAGCTAATCACCAAGTTAGCCAACGAAGCCCGACAGAAGCGCATACAGCAACAGGAGCGACAGCGAAAGGAAACCACCCAGCAGGAACGACGAAGCCTCAAGATTCGAAAGCTCGCAGTACAGCCCCGCAGTTACTTCATCAAGCAAGCCCAGCAAGCCGTAAACGCCTACATCCGTGAAAGAGACAAGCACCTTCCCTGCGTTTCATGTGGAACGTTGAGCGCTGCTCAATGGGATGCCGGCCATTACCGAACTACGGCCGCAGCCCCACAGCTAAGGTTCGATCCTCGCCAAATCTGGAAGCAATGCAGCGTATGCAACCAGCACAAAAGCGGGAATCTGGTTCCGTACCGGGCAGAACTCATCAGGCGCATTGGTCTGGCTGAAGTGGAAAGCATCGAAGGAAACCACGACAGGCACCGCTGGACGATTGAAGAGTGTAAGGCCATCAAGGCTGAGTATCAGCAGAAACTAAAAGACCTCAGACAACTCGGAGATGCAGCATGACTACCGAAACAGAAACTGAACTTGGAAACGTAGTGGCGTTCCCGCTGGCAGACGACTCAAACCCCAAGACAAAAATTAACTTCCTGCTGGAGAGTGAAGGTCATTTTTGCCTGCATCCGGGTTACACCATCAACGAACAGGAGCGGCAGGTTAAATGCAAAAAATGTGGGGCAGTTATCGATCACTTTGACCTGCTGATGCAGATCGCCAAAAAAGAAACTCACCTTGCTAATGACATTAGTGAACTAAGGCGTGAGGAGAAGCAGCGCCGGATAAATATCGACAAGCTGATTCTGATTGAGCGTAACGCCAAGGCTCGAATTCGGAAGTCGGGAGTGAAGGGCGATCTTCCAAGCTGGCAACTCCAAAAGGTGAACTCATGACTCAATACGAAAGATTCGAACTTGCCCGGCTAGCTGAAGAAGAAAAGCTGATAGAGCAAAAGCTAAATCGTATTCGTGAGCAGCGCCGCGAAATCATCAACCGAACAGATGCCAATAAGGTGAAGGTATGAGAAAGCAAGATGCTATTTACGCTCTCCCGTGGGTCGTGAAGCAATCAGATCTTCGCAGGGTATGGTGCAATGGCCGTAAAACTATCACTCCATCACAGCGCGTCTGGACTCGTTATTTGCTGTGCGTTTGGGGTCGAAATTTAGGCGGAGACGATGCCCCTGCAGGATGTGTGAATGTCATCGGAAGATTGATGATCCGCACCGAATGGTCACAGACCCAATCAGAACGAATCGTTCAGGTTGTGGAAAGCTTGCATGAGCAGGGTTATCGCGGTGATGAACTATTCAAGAAGTCACGTGAAGTCGTAATGCCTGGAACATCAGTAAGCAGCATCATCGCTCTCGCCAAAGAATCAGATGATGCCGCTTTTGTTGAATCAGTGATGCACAAAGTCATTAAACGAGATAGTCCGATGCGCTCAGTGGCTATTAAACGGTACTGTGACCGCAAATGCCCGCAAGACATCGCGAGGGATATTAATTACCACACCGGCTGTGATGTTCAAGCGGCACGTAAAAGGGTGATTTGGTGCGAAGAAATACTCGAAGAGGAAATGTTTTACGGTATTAAGCGTAGTATGGAGGAAGAAATTACCCAGAGTGCAGCATAAGTAGAAATATATTTTCATTTTGATTGCAAATCGAGAAATGAGACTGTATATTTTTATGTAAGCTCGGGAGCAATTGCGAAAGAGCGATGAGTCAGGGAATACGCGGCAGCGCCTGACTTATTGAAACTGCCGAATTGGTCACTTCGCCGGAAGGCTGGAACTCCAATCGAACTGGCTGAGAGGTCAGGATAACAAGCCCTTACAGAGATGTGAGGGCTTTTTCGTTTCTGCGTATCAGGTAAGAGTATCGACTTGGTAATCTGGGATAGTTCCGGCCAGTCAATGGGGTTTGTGCTCTTTCCGATGCATAGAAATATGCCGCTCTTATATGTCAACCAAGACCCTCTATGTGTTAAGCACCTCCACACATAACAATTTTCAAGCCTCGCAGATTGCGGGGCTTTTTGCTTTTAAGAATTCGCATCTATGGTGAAGAGGTATCACACCTGCCTTCCAAGCAGTGGTCGCCAGTTCGATACTGGCTAGATGCTCCAGAACCTGCTACCTCAGGAGTCGGCCTTAGGGCGCTGGATAAACGTCACCAGCAAAAGACCATGCCATGGAAGTTGACCCCTTCGAAGGCATGGCACCCATTCCCCGAATTTACCGTCACGCCAAAACCAGTCATCACCCGCAAAAATACCCTTATCTGCTCAGTGACAACGGTGCGGCGGTAAACCTCTATGTGTTTAGTCAGAAATGAAGCGTCGTGAAAATGGGCGACGGGAAGATGCTTGAACATCTCCCCGCCATCAGCTCGTGCTTGAAATCACGAACAAACCGAAGACCCATCCGTCTGATCAGACACGATGAACTTATATCGGATTTGTTCAAGCCACAACGTGAAAATTCTCAATTTTGAACAAGTCCCCAAAATGGGGGTGGAAATGAAAATCATGCCGGACAAAATCGCATCAACAGCAAGCTATTGCGTGTCAGGCACACTTGTATGTGGAGGCAGCGTGTCCCAATGGTTGAGCGCAATCGACTGGAATACCGTTGCTGTGATAGGCGGTCTCATGGTGGGTGTTGCAACCTACCTAACCAATATCTACTTCAAGCGTCGCCAAACCAAAGCGTATGAAGCGGCGTTAAATCGCGGCTACATCACGCCACCACCGCAAGAGGATTAACTCATGGCTGCATCGGTTAGAAAAGGCATAGTTGGAGGCACGTGTGCCGTGATGACCATTATCGCTATTGTCGTCTCTAACGGTGCTGTAAGAACGAGCGAGCCAGGACTCGAACTTATAGGTGACGCAGAGAGCTGTCAGCGTGACCCATACGTTTGCCCAGCTGGTGTACTTACAGACGGCATTGGAAATACGCACGGTGTAAAGCCCGGCGTAAGAAAGAGTGACGCTCAAATAGCTGCTGACTGGCAGAGGAATATCCTGCAAGCAGAAGCCTGCGTAAACAAATACGCAAACGGCAAGAAGTTGAACCAAGGCCAGTTTGACGCCACGGTATCAGTGACCTTCAACGTCGGCTGCGGCACGATGCAAAAGTCCACGATGTTCTGGTTGTTCAGGCAGGGAAAGATGAATGATGCGTGCAATGAGTTTCCCCGCTGGGTTTATGGCGACGGCAAGAAATTGCCCGGCTTAGTTATCCGACGTGAAAAAGAAAAGGCCATGTGCCTGAAGGGGTGAGTGATGGTCATTAATTATTTCCGGATCGTCATCACCATCCTCTTCGCGCTAATCATCGGCGTTCTGCTCTGGGCAGCCTTTCACTATTACGGAAAGACCATCACCCAGCAGTCAGAAATATCAGTAGCAACCCAAGCGAAAGAACAGGCCGAGTTCATCACAAAAACTCAGGCTCTTTCGGTGAACATCTTCAACACTATTGCTGGAGCAACTCTGGATGAACAGAAAACCAATGTTGCTTCAAGTCAGGCGCGTCAGGTCATCATTAAAACGATTCTGCAAACAGAGCCGTGTGCTGTGGTTGTTGTTCCTGCTGCCGCTAATGACCAGCTGCTCTCGCACTACAACACAATACGTTCAGGTGCCGGTAACGCCGATACCAGCCAGCCTTCTCCAGTTGTGTCTGCCATCTCCACCACCAAGTGACCCGTTAACCTATGGCGCTTCAGTCATGTGGAACGAGCTCCTGCTCACTGAAATACAGAACTGCAACACACAGATATCAGGCATCAAGCAAATCGAAGAGGCCAGACAGAAATGACTAAGAAAGAGTTTTTCCTTCAGGCTTATCTTGCGGCACTTGCTGGCAACCCAATCAACCGCGGCATGATGTCTTGTGGAGTTAGTAGTTCCGGCGGTGGCTTTAATAATACAGAAAGCCATGTGCGTCTTTGTTCGTCTATTGCGGCTGCGGCCACAAAGGAAGTCGAAGAGCGAGGTTTATTTGAAGTCTCAGAGGATCAGCCATGATTAGCAAAATTCTCGCGTGGCTATTCGCATTCTTTTACACACCAGTCCCTAACAAAGTAATCCAGCCCCCAGAGGTAGAAACCATGTCCGAACCATTAGTAGATGAAGTAGCAGCGCCTGTAGTCGCCCCTGTAGTTGAAGCAGCCCCCGCCGCAGTAGTCAGCGTAACGGTCACCCCGGCAGTTGCCGACGAAGTGAAAGCAGGCGTTGCTGATTTCGAAGCAGCATTTAGCTTCGTAGAAAGCGGCATCGCTCAGTTGGGTGAAGCTGCAAAAGACGAGCTGAAAGAACTGGCTAAGAAATACCTGTAACAACCCAGATCATGAAGAGGCTGCCTACGGGCGGCCTTTTTTATGTCTGGCACCAAACGCGCATCTCACGCGCAATTCCACGAGAGCCTTTCAGTAAGCGAGCCTGAGAACAGCCGTTATAGGTGGCGACCTCTCTCGGGCGGCTTTTCTGTGAGACAGGCTCACTTTCTAAAAGGTAATTCGCTATGAAATATCCGACAGTAATTGTTAACGGCGTATCTGTCCGAGTCGATGCTCAAGGGCGATACAGCTTGAATGATCTCCATGCTGCTGCGGTTCTCAAAGGAGAAGCTACCGACTCACAACGACCTAGCCTCTTTATGCGTAGCTCTCAAATTAAACGATTCGCCCAAGCTTTGACCGAAGCACAAAAATGCGCTTCGGTAGAAATCATCAAAGGCGGGTTGCAGCAGGGCGTTTGGGGGTTGGAACTGATAGCCATTAGATATGCGGCATGGCTAAGCCCTCAATTCGAAATCAGGGTTTACGAGACATTTCGCGAAGCAGTGTTAAACGGTATCAGTAACATGAACAGGTTGAACCGGTTAGATCTCCTCATTGCTCATGAAACCGAAGCGGTCAGTGATTGTGCTCGCAAAATGAACCACTGGGGAGTTGGTGGACGCAAGAAGCTCTTAATCTCAACCCGCGAAAACATCATAGAGCAGATCGACCCGGACATGGTCGCCATAATGCAGGGGAAAGCAGCATGACAGAAGCAACGAAATTAAATATCGACGTATCAGTAAATACTCATTACCCAAATGAGCAGGAGATTCAGGAAGTCATCGAAGACGTTCTTTCCAGCCATATCGGAGATACGTGGGGTGAGAATATGCTAAATACAATGCGCAAAGAAATAACAGCCAGAATATTGCCAGCAATCAGCTACGACATTGTTATTCATGACCGCGGGCAACGGCATCACATTGACATCAAGTTCTAATAACAGATGGTCATTACAAAGCGTCTTCCAACCAAGGCGCTTGATAATGACGTATTCCCCCCGACAAGGGATTAGGTGTGTTGCCTACGCAGGAGGTGATCTCATCTGGCTGACGGGTAAGCCGTAAGTGGCACATTAACTGCGTGAGCCGTGATGAATGCTGCGAAACCTCATTCAATTATCATCGGGGTGAACCATGGAACTATTTGAAGAAGACATGGGACGCATTATTGAGAATCACCCCATGATAGGCCAGCGCCGCTACATCCCCAATGTGGAAGGCGTCATCACCGTAGAGAGTGCCTGGCTGATAGAAGGCGAGGTGCAGCTCTTCGGGATAATCTCACCGCCGCTCGACAATGATGGCGAGATGATTGACCACATCGAAGTTCCTGTTTATCTCAGTGAGCCCATTCACTAAAGCAGACTCACGAGTTTCCCATTCGCGAGCCGCTCTGTCTCGCCTCCATCCATGTTAGCTATGACGCATCTCCTCACTGCAGAGCGCATGGATTATTGGATAGCGGAGAATGCCCCGAAGTTACCGGTCATAGCAGCCCGAGCAAGCTGTGGCAGAAGAATTGTGAATACACACCGAGGTTAACCATGGCAAAGGTATATGCGCATATTGGGTTGAAAGCGAAATGGTGGGTAAAGCCATACCTTCTTTGCTGTAAAGCTGCCGCCTATTCAAGACTGCTGCGTGAAAAACATATCGATGGAGTTACTCGCTTTATCGTGGAAAACGGATTCAACATCATCGCAAGGTGAAACCCATGGCACTGAAAGCAACGAAAGAAATAACAGTGCCACTGTATGGCGTGCAAGTCGTCATTTGCTCTTCCGCAGACGCAGCTGATAAGAAGTTCGGGAAAGGGTTTCTATATCGAAACTATACCGCGCAAGTATCAGTGGTTACTTGCCCAAAATATCAAATAGACATGGTGGCTATCTGCTTCTCAAGCCCTGATAGTTACAACGCAGAATGCCTGACCCATGAATGCGTACACGCAGCATGGAGAATACTTGAACTCGTTGGCATCAAAGTATCAGTAGATAACCAAGAGCCTCTCGCCTATCTGGCAGGCTGGTTATCTCGTCAGGTGAACAACTTCATGATGAACCACATAGAGGCTCAGCAGCAGCCGAAGGAATAACGAATGACCAAACCAGATTGGGAGGCCATCGAATCGGCGTACCGAGCTGGTTCCTTGTCTATCCGGGCAATTGCAGAAAAACATGGTGTGAGTGATACCGCCATCCGTAAGAAAGCGACACTTCACAACTGGCAGCGCGACCTTACCGAGAAGGTAAAGACGGCCACCAAGTTAAAGCTTGTTCGCACAGAGGTTCGCAATGACGGTTCGCAGTCAAAGGTGCGAACTGATGAAGAAATCATTGATGAAGCATCTGATGCAACCGCCGAATTAGTGCTAAGCCACCGAGAGGGGCTTAAAGGCTGGCGAGAGATTACGAATAAGCTCAGAGAGTTTGTGGAAGACACAGTAATCACGGCTGAGAATCACGCTTCAATGGCTCGCACAATTGCTGCCGGCGTTGACGCTCAAATCAAAGTGATCGCCGCTGAGCGCAAAGCCTATAACCTCGATACTGACGAGGGAAACAAAACGGTCAATAACATCTCTGACCTGATGGATTCATTGTCTCAGGGGGCGTAATGAAACCTGAGCACCTCAAGTTGCTGGCAGACAAAGACTGGCGACTGAATAATCTCTATTGGATTACGGACAAAGAAGGCAAGCCTGTACGCTTCAGGATGACACCTGAGCAGCGCGAGTACTTCGAAGGCATCCACACACGCAACATCATTCTTAAGGCTCGCCAACTCGGCTTCACGACTGAGGTTTGTATCATTCAGTTGGATGCTGCTTTGTTCGAGTCTGCAAAGTGCGCCCTGATTGCCCACACGTTGAACGACGCTAAGCGACTGTTCCGTGAAAAGGTGAAATACGCCTACGACAAATTACCCGATGAGATTAAAGCAGCTAACCCTGCGAGCAATGACTCTGCCGGGGAGTTGGTATTCAAGAAGGGCGGCTCACTCTACGTCAGCACGTCATTTCGTGGCGGCACGCTGCGCTACCTGCACGTTTCAGAGTTCGGCAAGATATGCGCCAAGTATCCAGACAAAGCTCGTGAGATTGTCACAGGCGCGTTTGAAGCGGTATCAACCGGATGCTTTGCCACTATCGAAAGCACTGCTGAAGGTCGCGCTGGTTACTTCTTCGATTACTGCCAGACGGCTGAGAACGCTCAGTTGCAAGGCAAGCCGTTATCTCCACTGGATTGGAAGTTCTTCTTCTTCTCTTGGTGGAAGAATCCGCTGTATGCAATTGACCCTGTTGAAGCGCTCCCTGACCGCCTCACTGATTATTTCGATGAAATGCTTGCCAAGCATGGCGTAGTTCTCAATGAACGCCAGAAAGCCTGGTACTACGCCAAAGAGAAAACGCTCGGCGATGACATGAAGCGGGAATATCCAACTATCCCTGCTGAGGCATTTCAGCAGTCTGTCGAAGGCGCTTACTACGCCCAACAATTCCGCTTCCTCTACACCAACAAGCGCATCGGCACCTTGCCTGATAACTCACACCTTCCCGTTCACACGTTCTGGGATATCGGTGTTGGTGACTCTACGGCCATCTGGTTTGTACGTGAGGTTGGAGAAGAGTTCCACATCATCGACTACTACGAAAACTCCGGTGAAGGTTTGAGGCACTACATGAAAGTGCTTAAAGACCGCGGCTACAACTATGCACAGCACTGGGGGCCACACGATATAGAAAATCGTGAGTTTGGTTCTGACGCTAAGTCGCGTAAGCAACTCGCTAAAGAAGGCTACGAGATTGACGGTCAGATGCACTCAATGACCTTCACTGTCGTTCCGAAAGTCGGCGTTGATACCGGCATAGAGTCTGTGCGTGAAATCTTACCTCGCTGCATCTTCGATGCTGCTAAATGCGAAGTAGGCGTATCGCACCTCGAAGGCTATCGGAAAGAGTGGGACGACAAGCGCGGGTGCTGGAAAGATAAGCCTCTCCATGACTTCACATCTCACGGCGCTGATGCATTCCGTTACTTTGCAGCAGCCAAAAACAACAAGAAACCAATCAAAACTACGGTTCGCCCATTCTCTGCTTAATTGGACAATAAAATGACTGATGACGTTCGTAAAAGGTCAGCAAAAATCGAGGCCATCGCCACGTGCTGGCCGATGATTACTGCCTTGCTCGGCGGCACACCAGCAATGCGGCAGGCAGGAAAGACATATTTGCCTCAATGGCCGAATGAGGATGAGGGCTTTTACAAAAACAGGAAAGACACGGCTACGTTATTCCCTGCGTTTCCTCGCACGGTTGAAGTGTTGAGCGGGAAGCCATTTTCCCGTCCAATTACAACCGGCGATGACGTCCCTAAAAGCATTCAAGCAATGTTCGACGACATCGATTTGCAAGGCACCAATCTGCATAGCTTCCTGGCTAACGTTTGCGAGGCGGCTCTCGGGTACGGTATTGCAGGCATTCTGGTTGACTATCCACATTCAGAAGGCGTCAAAACTATCGCAGAAGAAAAGGCTCTTGGACTCCGGCCTTACTTTGTGAAGATTGACGCCGAGTGCCTGCTTGATTTCCAGTCACAGCGCATTAATGGCTATGAGACGATCACCAAGCTGCGTTTCGTGGAAATGGTGGCCGAGACGTCGCCAGAAGATGAGTTCAAAGAAGAAATCATTGAGCAGGTGAGGGTGCTGGATATTGGCCGGTGGCGGACATACCGCAAGAAAGAAGACCCGGTTACGCACGAGAAAAAGTGGCTACTGCATGAAGAAGGCACTACCAGCCTTCAGAAAATACCTTTCGTGCCGATTTACGGCGAGAAGATTGGCTTCATGCGCTCACGCCCACCGATGGCAGAGCTCGCTTACCTGAACGTAGAGCACTGGCAAACGAAAAGCGACCAGCAGACCATTCTGCATGTTGCCCGTGTACCAATCCTTTTCGGCAAGGGGATGGATAGCGAGCAGGACATCACGGTAGGGGCTGCAAGCGCGGTAATTTCTGACAAAGATAATGCCGACCTTAAGTATGTTGAGCACTCAGGCAAGGCAATTGAGTCAGGCCGCCTCTACATACTCGACCTTGAAGATAAGATGCGGCAAATCGGCGCAGAACTCCTCGTGGTTAAGCCAGGGCGAATCACCGTAGCCCAGACAATGGCTGAAGATGAGTCTGGAACCTGTGCATTGCAGCGCATCGTTGGCGACCTACAAGATGCCGCTAATCAGGCAATTCAGTTGCTCGCTGACTGGATTAAAGAGGCCAAAGGCGGAAGCATATCTATCTTCCGAGACTTCGGCGCAGCATCGCTTGCAGAAGCCTCTATGGATATCCTCATGGAGATGAACGTCGCAGGTACGCTGTCGAATGAAACTCTATTCTCCGAAGTGAAACGCCGAGGGATGATTAGTCCTGACGTGGAATGGAAAGATGAGCAGGAAAAAATCAAATTACAACCGCCTAAGCCGGGAACTACTCAGCTCAGCGCGTAAGTAATTCACCCCATACCAGCCCATGCATAACGCGTGGGCTTTTTTATTGCTGAAACCTGCGGATGCAGACCAGCGCACCGAGTCGGATGGCTCACGAAATAAGGTTGGATGACCAGTATGAAACTGAAACTCGACGAACAAGGCCATGTAGTTGTTCAAGATGGCAAGCCTGTATACGTGCATGACGATGGCAAAGAAGTGGCTTTCGATGCAGTGGGTACTGTATCCACCATCGGGAGACTCAATGCTGAAGCAAAGTCTCACCGTGAACGCGCGGAGACAGCAGAGAACACGCTGAAATCCTTCGATGGGATTGCAGACCCTGATGCTGCCCGAAAGGCGTTGAAGGTTATTGAGAACCTCGACTCTAAAAAATTGGTTGATGCCGGTGAAATCGAAAAGGTTAAAACCGAAGTCGCGAAAGCTTTAGAGCAGAAATATCAGCCATACGTTGAGAAATCTGAGCGTCTGGAAGCAGAGTTGCACGGCGAGAAAGTCGGCGGCGCATTTACCCGCTCAAAACTCATCGGCGAGCGTTTTGCAATTCCGGCTGACTTGGTACAGGCCAAGTTCGGTAGCGCATTCTCTCTGGAAGAAGGGAAGATTGTCGCTAAAGACAGTTCTGGTAACAAAATCTATAGCCGCTCATCACCTGGCGAATTGGCAGGGTTTGATGAAGCGCTGGAAATCCTCGTGGATGCCTATCCCCACAAAGACCACATCCTTAAAGGTAGTGGCTCATCCGGTAGCGGAGCTCAGGGTGGTGGTTCGCAGGGCGGTAAGCGCACAGTGACCCGATCTCAGTTCGATAGCATGTCACAAACAGATCAACTAGCGATGGCGAAGTCAGCCCAAAAAGGCGAAGTCACCATCGTTGATTAACACCAGCCGTAACTAGTGCCAAAGCCAAGCCTAAAAACTTGGCTTTTTTTATTGGAATTATCCCCGGATGGGGCTCGCGAATGGGCTGGATGGCTCGACGCAAAGAAAAATTCACTCATTTAAACAAATCTGGAGATATGCCTCATGGCAAACACATTGACGGGTCTCATCCCGACTATTTACGAAGCGCTGGATGTTGTTTCTCGCGAGCAAATCGGCTTCATCCCGGCTGTATCACGCAACTCAAGTGCTGCACGCGCTGCGTTGAATGAAACAATCATGATCCCAATCGCACCACAAGCGGCGCTGGCGGATAACACCCCTGGCGTAACTGCGCCAAACACCGGCGATCAGACCATCGGCAACGTCACCATGACCATCAGCAAATCGAAGCACTATCCGATTCGCTGGAATGGTGAAGAACAGCGCGGTATGAATAATGCTGGTACATACGGCGGCCTGCTGATGAACCAGTTCTCACAGGCATTCCGTACGCTGTCCAACCAGATTGAAGTCGATTTGTTCAACACCGCATATCAGGGCGCATCACGTGCTTACGGCACCGCTGCAACTGCACCATTCGGTGTCGCTGGCGATCTGTCTGATATTGCTCAGGTTCGTAAGATTCTTGACGACAACGGTGCTCCGCAGTCTGACCTTAACCTCGTTCTGGGTTCAAGCGCGATTGCAAACCTGCGTGGTAAACAAAACGTCCTGTTCAAAGTTAACGAATCCGGCACTGAAGACCTGTTGCGCCGTGGCGTGATTGGTTCTCTGGAAGGTCAGATGATCCGCAACTCTAACGCCGTTCAGGCAGTAGCAAAAGGTACCGGTGCAAGTTACACCACTGATACCGCTGGTTACGCTGTAGGTGCGACTGCAATAACCCTGATCACCGGTACCGGTACCGTTCTGGCAGGTGGCACCGTGACCTTCGCTGGTGACGCAAACAAATACGTCGTTGCTGGTGGTGTTGCTGCACCGGGCGTCATCACTTTGGCGGCTCCTGGTTTATTGCAGGTCATCCCTGCTGCTGCTACCGCAGTGACTTTGGGCGCTACAGCTACGCCTAACCTGTCATTCAGCTCAAGCGCTATTCAGCTGATCACCCGCTCACCGCAAATGCCTATCGGGCCAGATGGTCGCGCGATGGACATGGCTGAAGACGTCATTCAGGTTACTGACCCAGTGTCAGGCATCGTGTTTGACATCGCAGTGTACCGTCAGTACATGCAGTTGGTTTACCACGTGCGCCTTGCATGGGGTTGCCAGGCCATCAAGTCAAATCACATCGCAATGCTGCTGGGTTAATCAAAGATACAGGGGGCGAACTTTGCCCCCTTACCTAAGGATTAAGAATGATTATCGAAACTGTAAAGGTTGCCGCAGACACTACGGATGAAAATCCTCTGGGGTATGTGGTGATCAACAAATCTGACTTGACCGAAGAGCACGCGCTTTTCGAAGAGGCAGGGAAGAAAAAGACCAAAGCCAAAGGCTCGGAAGCATCAACTGAGGGTGAATGAGATGGCCTTAACAGACGCTCAAATGACTGACGTTCGCCGGTACATGGGTTATCAGCTTAGCGGAACCACAATGCCTATTACGGTCAATCAAGACTTGGTTTACGTGAAGTTCGGCATGGTGACTATGTCGCTGTATCAGCGCTTAACAACGCTCAGTGCCAGTGAAGAAAGCGTTATGGATAACTATCTCTCCAAAATTAGCGCGCTTGAGACGGCTGTTACAGACTCAAGCGACAACCTTGATACTGATCAGGCCGCTGTTTGGTACCACAATAAAAACGAAGTGAATGACCGCATGAAGCTTTACAACCTGTGGCGGCGGCAGATGTGTGAGTTTCTGGGTGCCGCTCCAGGGCCATCTCTCGGGCAGGGCGGAACGCGACTTGTAAGGGGCTGATATGGACGCTGCAAAGCTGAGAAACAAAGTCTATATCGGCTATGGTAAAGCAGCGCAGAGGATTGGCTACGTGGCTCAGCAGTTCAGGGCTGCCAGCGCATTCAATCCACTGCAAACTACGCCTCTGCAATCTCTCAACGCTTCATTCACCACCAATTTCAACTACAGCGCGCCGAACAAATACGGACAGGCTACATGGCTTGGTGTATTCGACGGACGTCAATTTGTTGTCGGTGATTTCCTTTCCTCACCTGAGGATGGCGTTTTCTTTGTGGCCGCAATGCAAACCACGCTGCCGATTTACTGCGTTCAGGCTAACCGGACTATTTCGGTGCTGAGAACAAGTCAGGAAGATGCGGGCGGCGTGATTGGTTACGGCGGAACAACAGCGGAAAACGAAGTCGCGTTGATGACTGGATGGCCTGCAAGCATTCTGAATGGTACGAAGGGTGAGAAATCACCTGTCAACCTGCCGGCAGACGCGAAAACGCCGTGGTATCTCCTGCTGTTCCCGTCCTACGGTGACATCATCCTGCGAACGAGTGACGTCATCACCGATGACATTGGGCGCAGATACATAGTTTCCAGCGCTGAACTCACTGATATGGGGTGGCGTGTAACTGCCATGCAGGGCTTGGTGTGATATGGCTGACCAATCAGACGTAATGAACCTGCTTGCTGCGAAAGCTGCGGCAGTGGCCTACCCGAACGGAACCGGCTCACCCAGCATTACCGGGGCTATCGTGAAAGTCTATCCGGGCTGGCCTGTACCAAACAAACTTCAGGCTGACATCAACAATGGCGGCGTACACATCACCATTTACCCGCTGCCAACTGAGAAAAAAATCAGCTCAACGCTTGGCAGGCCTTACCGTGTTATCACAACAGGAACGCCAACGCTAATCGCTACCGTTTCAGGCCAGACGGTTACCTTCAGCGGTGCGGTATCAACGCCAACTAACGTCTATTTCCTGATTGATAAAGTCGGCTATCACTACTCAGTACAGAGCAATGACACGCTGACGACTATCGCAACGGCAATGGCAATTCAGATAGTCGGAGCAACGAGTGTCGGCGCTGTCGTGACAATTCCAAGCGGGATTTCAATCGTGGCTCGTACTGGTGGCATCGGTACAGCGGCCAGAGAGCTACGCAGACAGGCTAAAGACTTCCAGATAACCATCTGGGCACCTACGCCAGCGCTGCGTGACACGATAGCCTCAGCGCTCGATATAGCCCTATCAGAAGAGAGCAATATTTCACTCTCTGACGGAGCGCCGGCGTATATGGTTTACACCCGTTCGTTTCAGTCCGATGCCAGCGAGAACTATCTCGTTTATCGTCGCGACTTTATCTACACCGTTAATTACGCAACAACCCAAACAATCGATGCCGCTCAGGTCGTCGCACCTGTCATGCATATTACAGACACATCAAACAACCCCATCAAAACAATTCTGGAGTAAACCATGGCAGATTCTGACGATTTGGCACCCGCTGCCACTTCAACCGTAACCAGCTCATCGAACAAAGGACTTGGCTTTATCTTGGTTGTTCGCCACGCCTTTGCTGATTACCAAATCGGTGAAGAGATTACGGACGTATCACAGATTAAAGAGATCATCGAAGGCGAGCAGGCTGTATACGTGATTAAACGCGCCGCTTAAAACCTCTCCCTAAATTCACATCAGAACCCGCCTTGAGCGGGTTTTTTATTGGAGTAAAAACATGCCGATTTATCAGTCAGGCAGTTTAAATACGACGGCGCTCACGGCTCCTGATTTGTACGTTCAGGTGGTGGCTCCGAAAACCCGCTATATCAACGGCGTTGCCACTGATGGTCTCGGTATTGTAGGGATTGGCAGTTGGGGGCCAGTAAACAGCGCTTATCTCATCGGCTCAGCTAACGATCAGACTCAATATCTCGGCGCTCAGCAAGTGCGGAAATATGACCTTTCCACTGCGGTCGCTATTTCGCTTCAGCTGGGAGCGACAAACATCAACGCTGTACGCGTGACAGACGGCACTGATGTAGCGGCAAGCATCCCGCTCAAGGACGTGGCAACCACGCCGGTAACTGGTGCAACGCTTACTGCTATCTACACCGGCATACGTGGTAATACGATGCAGGCAGCGATTACGGCTGGCACCGCGAATAACACGTTCAAACTGACGATTAATCTGCCTGGTCAAAGCGCAGAGGTGTTCGATAACATCGCAGGAACCGGCGCAACACTTTGGGCGAATTTGGTCAGTGCTGTGAACAACGGTCAAACAAGTGTTCGTGGTGCAAGTCAGTTGGCTGTAGCAACCATTGGCACGAGTACTGCTCTGCCAAACGTCACGCTTACCTACACAATGACCGGCGGCACTGACGGTGCGACAACCATCACCGATACCATTTTGCTGGGTACAGATGGCACAAGTACAACACGCAAAGGGATGTATGCGCTGCGCGGCACCAACTCGCAGGTCATCAACCTTGTCGATGTGACTGACACCACGTCATGGCCTACCATGGCGACCTTTGCGCTGGCTGAGGGCTCTTATGCTATCGGGCAGGGCGCGGCAGGCACCACATATTCTGCGCTGGCAACACTGCTCAATACCGCAGGCGTGGACAGCTATGCATTCAAAGCCATTGTCGGTGACTGGCCTTACTGGGTAGACACGGTTAATGGCATCAATCGCATGATTGCGCCGGCAACCTTCGAGGCTGCCAATATTGCCTCACGCGCACCGCACATCTCAACGCTGAATAAGTCCATCGGCACAGTGGTTTCCACACAGCGCAATCTGGCTAACCAGCCTTATTCAATCGCTGAAATCGGCGCGATTAACTCAGCGCGTTTAGACGTCATCACTAACCCATGCCCGGGCGGTAATTACTACGGCATGCGTTCAGGTCGAAATACCAGCTCTCTGAGCACGACCAACGATGACACCTATACCCGCATGACCAACTATCTGGCACTGACACTTGCAGCAAGCTTCGGCGATGTTGTAGGCCAAGACCAGACTGTAGACCTACGCCGCGAGACAAAAAGCACCATCGAGTCATTCCTGTCGAACCTTGAACTGCAAGGCATGATTGGCGATCCGAATGGTGGTCCAGCGTTCTCTGTGAAAATCGACGCTTCAAACAACCCAGACTCACAAGTCGCGCTTGGCTACATGATCGCCGACGTACAGGTCAAATACCTCAACGTGGTTCGCTACTTCCTGATCAACCTGGAAGGCGGCGGCAGCGTCTCCGTCACAGTTTCTAACTAATAACCCCTAGACCCGCTTCGGCGGGTTTTCTTTTTGGAGTGCGCCAATGCCTAGCTTAGGTTACACAATGGGTCGTGATGTCGCCGTCGACATCAACACGCCTACCGGAAAACTTCGAATTCCTAAAATCATGGACTTCGACTCAAAACCTCAGTTAACCACCAACAAAATCACGCCGCTCAACGGCATCACCGATGAATTGCAAATCCCTACTGGTTGGAACGGCACCATCACTGCTAAGCGCATGGATGGGACGCTCGATGACTTCTGGGCACAATGGGAAGATAACTACTTCAACGGTATTGACCAGCAGCGCGGCACCATCACTGAAACCATCACCGAATCTGACGGCACTGTAAGCGTATATCGCTATGAAGGTGTCTCATATCACCTCACTGACGCCGGTAAAAAGTCCGGTGACAAAGAAGTCGACCAAGTCCTTTCATGGACTGCTAACCGCCGTAAGAAAGTCGGCTGATAAGGGAATAAAATGGCTAATGTAAAAGTGCATCAGAACCCAGAAGAAAAAGTGAAAGTCGCTGTAGAGGACAAACCGAATCAGGTAGTCGACGCACAAGGTCGTGTCATCAAGTTTCGTGACCTAAACCCTCTGCAAGAATCTCGCTTAGTTCTCGCCGTGGGGTCGGAGGCCGCAACCAATAACGTCTACATGTATACGTTTGCTTTCCCAGCAGCAAAAGTTGAGAGCATTGATGGCGATGAGTATGCCTGCCCGTCTAATCAGGCTCAGATTGATGGCATGATCACCATTCTTGGTAAAGATGGCATGGCTGCTGTGCTCTCTCATTTCAATGAACTGGCAGAGACAGCGATTGCTGCAAAAGATGGACATGCAGCAATAAAAAACTAGCCCAGAACCCCGATTTTCGTAGTAGATGTTGGATTATGAAAAACGGGGTTCCTTTTAGCGTGGTTTTTGATGTCAAAACCCTCATGCCACATGAGAGGGACGCGATGTCTATCGTATTTTCTGAGCTTGAAGGAGCTAAATTCAACTGGCATTCATGGGAGTGGGAGAAACAAGAATGAAAGAATTAGATGGATTTCTTGGAGCTGCACTTCAGTTTGCTGCTGTTGATATAGCGATAAAGGCTAATTTGCATAATGCGCTTGAAGAAGCCGCAAAACGCATTGAGGCTTCAGCTAAAGCTGAGATTGGACACTATCAGCCAGCCGCAGGCCCATTCAATGAGTGGGATCAGTTAGCTGATAGTACCGAAGCTGATAAGGCGAGAAAGGGATTTCCATCAGATGCTCCATTAGAAAGAACGGGACAATTCAAAGAGTCATGGGAGCATGAAACTGAAGGGCTTGAAGCTGTCATCGGCTCCAAGGATGAGCGAGCGCCTTGGTTTGAGTTCGGAACTCCCAAAATGCCGCCTAGACCGGTACTCGGTCCGGCAGTTGTGCATAACGGTGAGTTCATCAAAAAGATTATCGGGAAAGCCACTGTGAACGGACTAATAGGCGGCTCGCCAATTCATCCTGATGCTGGATATGACGACCTCGTATAAATTGCGCACCTTTGCATACTGGCGGTGCTAGTGTTTATGAAGATAAATAGCAGAGGTGATTTATGAGATATCTATTCCTATCCGCCATGCTGCTGCTTGCCTTCGATGGCTCCGCAGCAGGTATGGATGAAGTCTATGCGAAAATAAATGGCACATGCACGGCGCAGACCTGCCCGCCAGGTTCATTAGTGCAGGTGGTGGCGACGCCGAGTGATACGGGCGACGCGCAAGGCTCTGACGGCGAGATTTACCCATTACTCAGTCTTACCGGCATTAAGTTGCGAGTAGTAAGGCAAGATGAAAAGTGCAGCGTTTGCGCGGTGACATCCGTTGCTGGTGGCATGTCATATTCAATTGACAGGGCTTTCCTGAAACGAGCCAAGTAAGCAAAAACAATTCAATTAAACCTCGCTCCGGCGGGGTTTTTTAATGCCAAAATTCCGGAGCACGCAATGGATATTGAAGCCTATAAAGTCGCGGTGAAAGTATCGCTTACTGAGAATGTAACAGCCGGATTACTCGCAATCTCTCGTAAGTTCGGCGACACGAATAAACAGGCGCAATTGTTCCAAGAGCGCATGGCTCAGATTGGCAAGATGACGCTGGCAGGCGGAGCTTTGGTTGGTGTTGGACTGATGATCACCAAAGGGCTGGATGCAACCATTAAGGCTGCAAACGACCTTGTGAAGGCCCAAAACGACTTCAAAACACTGAATCTTACAGTTCAGGAAAATGCGCAAGTTAACTCGACGGCGCAAAACGTTTCGCATCAGATCCTTGGAACGACGATTGCCGGTAACATCCGATTAATTCAAGACTTGCACACAGCTTTAGGTGACCTGCACCACTCAATCGAACTGGCACCAATGTTTGCCAAGTACGAGTCAACCATCGGAATGGCACTTGGCGAGCATGCTAAAGACGGCATGGTGAACGCCGCGGCAAGAGCGCTTGAGCATCGTGGCGGCGCGGTGGTTAACAATCCAGCAGAGTTCCAAAAAGAATTAGAATGGATGTCCCAGGTGCAACTGGCATCTAAAGGCCGCGTAAGTCCTAAAGATTTCCTTTCGGCATCGCAGTCAGGGAAGATGGCCTATACGCTTCTTGATCCGCAATACCTTTACGGCGCGTTCTCTGGCCTAATGTCAATGAATGGCGGGTTCCAATCAGGTACGGCATTAATGACTACGTTCAGTTCTCTGATCGGTGGTCATATGGACAAAAAAGCAAAAGGATTCCTTGCTGACCTGGGGATGTCAGAAGAAAGCGTCAGTAAAGACCGCATGACGATGATGAAAAATGCCATGAAAGGCATGTCGCCAGAAGACAGAAAAATCTACATGCAAAGCTTGGGGGGAGAGTCGCTTCTGAGCGGCGGCCTTAAGCCGGAATACGTGAAGATGTTTTCGAATCCAGACCAGTTAGCTGCAGTCATGGCAGATAAAATTAGAGCAAGGTTTGGTAAAAATCTGACTGACACTGAAGTCGCAGAGATGATCGCTAAGAACTTCAACCGTAATACCGGTGGATTCCTTGGACAGCATATTCTTAACGCGCAGAAACTCCGAAAGGATGCCGCTATCTTCCGTCATTCCCAAGACTTCGGGGCAGCTTACGACACCTACTTAAACTCACCAGACGGCGCTGGAATGGCCTTGTCATCAGCATGGACGAATTTCAAGGCAGTGCTCGGTATGCAACTTATCCCAATGTTAACAAGTGCGACTATGGGCATGGCTAAATTCGTAGATACGCTGAGCAAGCTTGCTGAAGATCATCCTCTGCTGACCAAGTTTGGCATGTATGCCGCGGCGGTAACTGCTGGCCTAACAATCATATCTGGCGGGGTAATGCTTTTAGGCGCAACCATCATGGCTGCAAGGCTGGTTGGCTCGTTAGGGGTGGTAAGTTCTTTCGCTACTCTGCTTGGTGGTCCCGTCGTATGGGCAATTGTAGCTGCAGCCGGTGCATCGTATTTGCTCTATAAAAACTGGGACAAAATCAAACCAGAAGCCAAGAAGATGGGTGATGAGTTTGGTGGGATAATGAAGGATATTATCAAGAGGGCAGCACAAGTTGGTGACTACATGAGTCACTGGGGTTTATGGAAGTCTCTTGATAACTTCTACAATAATTTGGTCATTGGTTTTAATAATGTGTTCGATACGATCATCGGATATATGAACCGCATTCCAGGTGTAAATCTGCTTACCTCCCAGCAAAGTGCCGTCAAGAATCGCGGAATGGATTTGCTGGGAGACGTCAATCTTTTAACAGGCGGTCCAAAGAAACCAGCAGCGATTGATACGTCGACCTATGGCGGTGCTTATGCCAACGCTGTTGGCTCTCAGGGTAAATCATCATCCCAGAGCTATGCCGACGGCATGAAATCGATGTATCAGAATTCCTCTGTCCCAGTGCCAGGGAAAACCGGTCAGACAATCCAAGTTAACAGCACGATTAATATGGATGGTAAGCAGATAGCGACCGGTGTCACCAAGCATCAGACGCGAGAAGCGACAAAAGCCCCATCTGGCCCAAGTGCTTTCGACTCATCAATGCTGATGACTTACCCAGGTCAAGTAAGCGCGGTCTCAACCAACTAACGGAGTGATCATGTCGTTCACAAGCGCACTGAATAACTTCGCACAGGGGTTAGATCCAACGGTTACTCGCCTAATTCTCGGGGGCTTCGAGTTTCTTGATTTCGAAGTCCCTGAGCGTATAGCGATACCTGGCAAACAGAAGACAGTTCTGCATCAGATGATCGGCGGCAAACGCACGATTGATGTTCTTGGTGTTGAGTATGACCCGCTGTCATGGTCAGGTATTTTTACAGGGGCGCAATCGGGTGACCGGGTAACGCAACTGGAGAGAATGCGAGATGCAGGCGAGCAGGTGACACTGACGCTTGATGGCTACAGCTTCACCGTGGTCATCACTGCGTTTACGCCAACGTATGAGTTCATCTACCGCAGGCCATACACGATTGAAGTGGCCGTAGTATCGAGCAACGCTTCACCTCTGCGCGTGGATGCCCTTACCGGCGCTCTGGACGCTCTGGTGAATAGCGATGTCGGTACAGCATTGGGGCTGTCAGATGTAATCAACGTTTCATCTGTAACTTCTGCGGTAACAACTGTTCAGACTGCGGTTAAAGCCGTTACTGACATCGCACATGCCACTGTGGACACCGTTCAGACGATAGTCAGGCCGATAGTAGCGGCACAGGTCATCGTGCAGCAGACAATCGGACAGCTTGAATCAGCGGCTAACGATATCACTACGCTTGGTGGCCTTGTTCCGGGCAATCCAATTTCAAAAACTATCAGCAATCTGCTTACGCAGGCCGATTTAACAACACGTACACCTGCGCTTTACAGCCTTCAAAGTGTGCTCGGCAGACTGAACAAAAACGTGCAATCTGGGCAGACGGCTGACGGCGTGAAGACGGTGACACTCAGCGGCGGAAATCTTTATCAGGTCGCATCAGACCAGTATGGAGACGCATCTCTGTGGAGTAGTCTGGCATCAGCAAACAACCTGACCGACCCGCAACTGACCGGTATCAACACGATCATCATCCCATCTAACCCAACGAGCCAATAATGGACGTAAACAATCCGATTATTACCTCCAGCGCCCGCCAAATCAGCGGGCGTTGTCTTTTGAATGGGGTGGAGGTTCCTTTTGTCTCGTTTGATGTTGAGAACAACTCATTCAGAGGTGCGGGAACGTTTAACCTGACTTTGGCAACATCGGCATTACCGGCAGATATGGGTTTGCTGAGTTACTGGGCGGCGCAGACCACGATTAAAGTTGAGCTTTCAGTTTCTGTTATCAGTCAGTCCGGCACAGATGAAAAGCGTCTTATTGTTGGCAACATCGACACCTGGCACTTTGACCCAGCACGATTTGAAATAACTGCTGACGGGCGCGACCTGACAGCACTGATGATTGATGCCAAATCAGCAGGTGAAAGCTTTAAGAACTACACCAGTTCGCAGATAGCGACAATTCTTGCTCAGCGGCACGGCCTGACGCCAGTAGTCACGGCAACGACTGGCAGGTTTGGCGAATTCTACCAAATAGACTCAGCGCACCTGACCGGTGAACAAACGGAATGGGACTTGATAACCACGCTGGCAGGCATAGAGAACTTCAATGTTTACGTCGATGGCGAGAATCTGGTGTTCGCGCCGGTAACTGACCCAGCAAAAGCTGATAACTACGTGATCCGCTGGCAGCCGCCGGGCATGCTCGCTTACCCGCAATGCAACATGTCAGAAGACCTTTCATTCTCCCGTGCGCTGACGATTTCCAAGGGCGTGACAGTGGAAGTGCTGAGTTGGAATGCTAAGCGTAAAAACAAACAGTTTGTAGCCTCTTACCCCAAGTATGCCAAAGGCACAACACCAGGCAATGCGACGTCGAAAACTCAGGTTTACAGGGTTATTCGCAACGGCCTTTCACCTGAAGCAGCGACCGCGCTGGCTCAAAAAATCTACCGTGATGTCATCCAGCATGAGATGAAATTTACCGGCTCGACTGCTGGCGACAATCTGCTTACTCCTGAAACGATGGTGCGTATTGAGGGGACAGCAAGCCCGTTTGACCAACTTTACTACTGCGACAGCGTGCGCCGTACATTGAGTTGGGATACCGGATACACGATGACCATCTCAGGGAAAAACCACAGTCCTGCATTGGAGGTTTCACAGTGAGAGCATTAATGAATGCCGTAACTGGCAGGGCTCAGCAAGCTAATGCTGGGTTTACTGGAACACGTCAGGGAACGGTAACCGCTTACGACCCGAAAACCTACTCAGTCAAAGTTCAGTTACAGCCAACTGGAGAGGAGACAGGATGGATACCGCTCGCTACAACGTGGGTTGGCAACGGATACGGTTTAGTTGCTGGACCAATGCTTGGCGCGGTTATTTCTGTCGAGTTTGATTCTGGGAATGCAAGTAACGGAATGGCAGTTGGTCAGTTCTTCAATGATGTCGATCGCTGTCCGGGTCCGCCTTCTGGTCAGTTCTGGGTTATCGACTCATCGGGCTCCTCAATCAAGCTCACCAATAACAAAAAGGTGACCGTAACCGATGGTGGCGGCTCAACAGTTGTCATGAACGGCGATGGGACTGGCACACTGAATTTCGCTTCCGGTCTGACGATCAATGCAGCAAACACACAGGTGAACGGTGATCTTCAGGTTTCTGGAAGCATCAAAGACCAGAACGGAGCTAAAGACACGGTTCAGAAAATTCGTGACATATTCGACGCTCACGTCCACAACGGCGTTCAGACCGGCGGCGGATCAACAAATATCCCGACCACTCAGATGTAGGTGACCCATGTATGACCTTTACCACTATATCGGCGGTGACATTAGCACCTCGCCGACGGGTGACCTGCGCCCAGTTTCAGACACCGAGCGTGGAAAACAGCGCCTATTAAGGCGATTGATGACAAATCCAGCAATGCCAGCAAATGATAATGAAGCAAGCACTTCACCAGACTATATTTTCCATCCTGAATATGGGGCTGGTCTAGGAAAAAAGGTTGGTCAATCAATCAACCTCAACGAATGGAAGTCTCTAATACTTGGGCAGGCGCTACTTGAGGATTGCGTAGCAACGTCGCCCGAGCCGGTCATCACTCTGAATCTGATAGATGGGGGCGTCAGCTGTTCAATTCAGTACACAGATGCCGTTTCCGGCACTCCCGCAACACTCAGTTTTGACGTGACGAGGTAATCGCGTGGCATCTATAAACATTAAAGCGTTCTCTGATCTGGTGAGCGAACAGGTCACTGCATTGCAGGCAAGCGCTGCCGGACTTGTTGATCTGGCAATCGGTAGTATTTTGCGGGCTATTGTCGAGTCAAACTCCGCAGTTGCGATGTGGATACAGAAACTCATTGTTAATTTGCTTGTCACTACACGAGCCGCCACCTGCTCCGGCGCAGACCTTGATAGTTGGATGGCAGATTTCAGCTTCACTCGACTGTCAGCGGTACAGGCTACTGGACTGGTGACATTTAGCCGTTTCACAGCCACCAATCAGGCATTGGTTCCTGTGGGTTCCGAGGTTACAACCACTGACGGAACGCAGATCTACACAGTCACTACCGATACGACCAATGCGGCCTATGACCCTACACAATTGGGTTATGTTATTGCCGCAGGTGTGAGCTCACTGATAGTGCCAGTACAGGCTAACACCGCAGGCGCAGCAGGTAATGCGCAGGCTGGCACTATCACTGTAATTTCTGGCTCAATTCAGTACGTCGATACGGTGACAAACACCACCACTTTCACAAATGGTGAAGATGCTGAGTCAGATGATGCCTTCAGAGCACGCTTTGTTCTCTGGATCGCGTCATTATCCAAGGCGACAAAAGCAGCCATTGGGTATGCCTTATCGAGCATGCAAACCGGCGTTACCTACACCCTGACAGAGAACTACGCCTATAACGGAACGCCGCAGCCCGGCTATTTCTACGCTGTAGTTGATGATGGTAGTGGCTCGCCATCGAGCACCTTCCTCTCAGCCGCGTACGCTGCCATTGATGCGGTGCGCGGTTTCACGGTGACGTTTGGTGTGTTTGCGCCGACGCTGGTAACGGCGAACGTTGTTATGACTATCACGACTGACCCTTCAGCTACTCACTCAGACATCGTTACGATCGTCACCAATGCGCTTCAGACCTACATTGCCAGTCTGTCACTTGGACAGCTTCTT
The DNA here is from genome assembly GCF_019049615.1 of Rahnella sp. BCC 1045. Lineage (NCBI taxonomy): Bacteria > Pseudomonadati > Pseudomonadota > Gammaproteobacteria > Enterobacterales > Yersiniaceae > Rahnella > Rahnella sp. BCC 1045. Next base: position 203,307 of record NZ_JAFMOZ010000144.1, read on the forward strand.
CCATACACGCAACTGGCGACCATTGCGTACGGAGCAAGTTCTCTCGTAACAAACGTCTCAGCAGTTACCCTCAACAGTGGCACTTCTGACCTCGCAGCCTCAGGGAAGCAGGTTATTCGAGCCGGTACAATTTCGGTGAGCTAAATGGCTACTGGTGATCAAGATGATATCCTCGCACGCCTGAAGGCGTTACTTCCTCCAACATGGTTCGGTGATGACCATCCATTTCTCACCGCAATCCTTACCGCTTGTGCTCAGGCGCTGACTTGGTGTTACTCGCTGTATATTTATGCTCAGCTTCAGACGAGAATAAACACGGCCACTGATGGCTGGCTCGACCTTATTGCTTATGACTTCTTTGGAACCAATTATGGAAGAACGTCGGGGCAGTCAGATGATGTGTTCCGCAATGGAATAAAGATTAACTTGTTCCGCGAGCGGGGAACCCGGCATTCAGTGCAGAAAATACTGGAGGATTTGACAGGGAACACGCCTTTCATCTTCGAACCACAAAGGCCGCTGGATACAGGCGCATATGGTGCGGCAGTAGCTGTGTCTCGAAGCACGATTGGCTCGTATGTCGATACATTTGGGATCGTGCGATATGCCGAGCCTAACACTGTTAGATATGATGCCAATCCATACTCATTATCAACAAATGGATTATTAGTTGAGCCTTCTAATACAAATATAGTCCCATTTTCTTCTGATTTTATTGCGGCTACATGGGGAAAAACAAGATGCACTCCAGTTGCCTACGCAGGGATAGCTCCGGACGGCACTAACAATGCCACCTACCTAGTGCCTACCACTGATAACAATACACATGTATTAGGTACGCAGTCTTTAAGTGCCTCTGGAGGATCCACTTATGTTTTCTCAATTTATGTTAAGTCAGGCGCTTATTCACAATTAAGGATTCGAGCGGGGGACTCTGCAGGATTTCTGTTGGATACGGTTGTAGATACATCAACTGGTTCAATTGTTGCAGGAACGGTAACCGCCAAAGTAACCGCCTTAGCCAATAGTTGGTACAGAGTATCCCTACCAGTGACGACGTCAGCAGCAGCCTCATTCGTAACGATGCAACTGTGGGTATATTTATCTGGCAGCGCGACATTTGCAGGAGATGGTAGCTCAGGAATATTAATTTATGGGGCACAGATAGAGTCAGGGTCTTCAGAGACAAGTTATATTCCCACTCTGTCAACCTCATTCATGAGAGGTGCCGACACCCCTATAAACAACATGACCACCAATTCAACCTTCCTCGGTGGCTATGGACTGACTGGCGGATACGGCTCACAACTCATCCCCTATCAGGCATTCGTCACCGCATATCGCCCTTCAGGCGCAGGCATTCCATTTGTCGCCGGTTACAGCTCAACACCTTCAGGCTACAGCATCGCCTCACGCGGCGAGTACGCTTCTCAGACCATGCTTACAGGCTCTGTTACTGATGCTCAAATCTATGCCGCCGTTGCTTCTGTGAAAATGGAAGGGACGATCGCATGGGTGAATATTTTGTCTCAGCCAGACCCAGCTAAACGAAGGGTAGGGATTGATTTTGTTATCGGCGAATCTCAGCTCTAACACAACAGTTTCGGGAGAGTAGCATGTCATTTGTTGATGGTGAAATTCCAAAGGCCGCCAAGTTTAATGATCTGGCAACTAAAGCAGATTTAGCTGATGCGGTCACGGCTAAAATTACAGAGCTTAGTGGGTATCAAATAGCGGCGTCAGCCTCTGCGGATGTAGCGGCGCAAAATAGCCAAGTAGCTCAAAACGCTATGGCGGCATCACAATTGGCGGCAGCTAATGCACAGTCAATTTCTGATGGTGGAACGACTTATGCTACTTCTGCCGCTGGGCTGGCATCCACGACATCTGGTCAGTATTTCAGGGTGCCACAGGGGACCAGCAGCGAAACCAGCTTCATCTACTACCTGAATAATGCCGGGGTTGCTCTTGCCGTTGCTCAACAGGTCGGTAGTTCGGCTCTTAATGCCAGATTTAACCTGAGTACTTCAAAACTCATCTCAAGCACGCAGGACTCAACTGGCTTGCCAACTCTCGTTCAGGACGAACTCGGAGGCCTGTATTTGCCCGGTAGCACTGAGACAGTACAGGCTCAATTATCTCGGTTGAAAAAGAACAGCTCTCCGTACTTGAACCTGATGAGTGATAGCAACAGTGCGGTTTTCAATGTGGCTGATGAAATGGGAGGGATATCTATCCCTGATCTGCCAGGAACAATTCAGTCGAACATCAAGAGAAACCAAGAGCAATTACTGAATCTGATCGCAAACCGTCAGGTATATGATGCGCGGGATGCTGGACTGCGCAATGAACTTGGGGACAGGAACGAATTCATCCTCAATAATCTTGCGGCAACCGTAAGTGCTAATGGGGGAGGAGTCATATATGTGCCAAAAGGAAATTGGGGGGTAATTAAACCCATCCTTCCACTGAATGGGGTTAGCTGGGTAGGCGATGGTATGGATGCGACCATCTTCAGGCCGATGGGTAGCCTGTCGGCGTTCGATGCTGAGTCCACTGCGGCATACCTCACTGGCTGTGTTTTCTCTGACTTTGGCATTGATGGTCAAGATCAGGTAACAGTCACATCTGGCTATACATCAAGCATCAAAGGGATGTATTTCCAGTTCTTCAAGCGCTGTTTCTTCAACCGGTTGAAGATAATTAATACGGGTGCGACCGGGCTCGGCATTGACTACGCATATGACTCAACAATTACTAATGTGATCACTGAAAACTGCGGGAGACTTGCTCCGGCTGCTGATGGCTCACCCGGTGCTTCCGGCATTGGTATAGGCGTTGGCGGCAACCTTGATGAACCGCTTTACATTGCAGGAACGGTGAACAGGAACAACAAAAACTTCGGCATATTCTTCGAATGGCAGCAGCGCACAAACTCAACGAATCACAGTCGTTACACCATCGTTTCAGGCAATACCTGCACGGGGAATTATGGTGGCCTCGGCGATTGCGGACTTGATGGACTCGTAGCGATTGGTAATCATCTTTGCGGTAATCAATACGGGTTTCTGCTGAATACCGGTACATTGGTTCCTACCTCAGACGGAAGACCTGCCCCCGGCTCCCGAGGGATATTTCAGGGTAATGATGTCAGCCGTAACGTGCTATCGGGTATTAAGTATGATGGCTCTAGCGTTGCGGGCGCGGGTTATGACTGGAAGGGAAATAAAATTGAGGATAATGGTGCTTATGGTATTGAAATGACTATGGGCTCGAACGGATATTCTGACGCATGGATTGATGGAAATAGCATTGCCAGAAATCAGCTTGATGGAATAAGGCTGGTTAATGGAAGCGTGACCAATTTGGATATCACGAATAACCGAATCTTCAATAACGGACAAAACACATCAACTGGCGGGTCTGGAATCGTGCTAAATGCCAGCGTTACATACGGCTCCATATCAGCGAATAAATTAAGAGACACCCAAACGACGGCAACGCAGAAATATGGGATTGCGGGGACGGGCGCTCTGACAAGCATTGATATTGCTGAAAATCATTTTGTAAGAAACACCACCACACCTGTAAACCTGACTGGAACCCAGACAGGCGTCACCTTTGGTAGAAATCCTGGGTACAACTAAGGATAAATAATGGCTACGAATGTGATATCAAACTCGGCTTATAAAGGAGACTCGTCGGTATTACCGGCTGCAAATGCTCCAATGCCGAATAATGCCTCTCTATATCTGGATTTCGCGTCAGGTCTTTATATTGGTAAAGACATTTCAACAGGTAACGTAACCCGAACGACGACGCCTTCAGATCTGCTAGGTTTCTCAAGAGCATCTGTTAAATCTGTAATCGGAGTTGATGGCATTATCAGGCAGGCTGCATCAGGCGAACTTGCCATTCAGTATGATGCCGTAACCAAGAATAGGCTTGGATGCACTATTCATAATTCCAGCGCCAATCTTGCTATTTACAGCGAAGATTTCTCTCAATCATCGTGGACAAAAACAGGCGTAACAACAACTGCCGCGTCAGCAATAGCACCTGACGGGAATGCGTCCGCGACCCTAATAAGTGACGGCTCAGCTTCTTCGCTCCACACGATAGAAGAGACGAATGCCACAGCAACGGCAACGGGAAACTATCTGACCTTTAGTATTTACGTGAAGCCAGGCACGGCACGGTACGTTCAGTTGTATGCGCTGGCGACGCTATCAGGTACGACCTACGCAAACTTTGACCTACAGACCGGCAGGTGTGTAAAAATGTCTGCCAATGCTGTTCAGGCGGGGATCACTGCTGAGCCAAATGGCTTTTACAGAATTTCCCTGTCGATAAAAGTGTATGCAACGTATTCCGCTGGGGGCGCAGGCCTTGCGTTCATCAATAATGCTCCCGGAAGCACAATGCAACCGTCTTACACAGGAACAGGATTAACTGCTTATGTCTGGGGAGGTCAGCTTGAAGTTCGTGAGGCACCTACGCCTTACATGGTTACCAGCGGTGCATCATTTACCAGGCCTATTGATGTACTTAATGCCAATGTTTCAACAATAAACTTCCTTTCACTCACCGGTGGAACAGTTTTCGTTGAGGCTTATATGCCCGGAGTCAATCAGTCACCGGCAGGGGTTATGGTTCTTGGCAATTCATTCTTTGGATTAGAAAACACAGATGGTTCAGCAAACTATTTGTTCTTCACACAAAAGCCGCTAACGACCAACAATGGTTCTGTGCAGGTTTCAAGTTATGTTTCATCGGCCTCAACATTTCTTAACACGAAGCACAACGTGGCACCCGCAGGGAAATTATACAGAGGGATGGTGGCTTTCGATTCAGGAGACGTCATTACATATGACGATTTTGGCTCTACAGAAGCATCATTAGCAACTTCTGTTGGTTCATTCGGTAGGCTTTTAATTGGGAGGGGATTTGGGACTAGTAATAGCACCTCCCTCCCGTTTAATGGAACGATAAAGCGAATTATTTATTTCCCTTCGAAATTAACGATTGCTCAGATGTCAACTTTTTATAACTCAATGGTCTGAATTACACCCCACCTCCAATCACAGAAATAACCCGCTCCGGCGGGTTTTTTATTGGGAAAAATAAATAATGGATCGTCAGATAATTTATCCGGGGGCTATCCCCCTTGAAACAGATTTACTGAACACAAACAAATACACGATGGTTGCATTGAGCAAGCTTGCAGCTACGGTAATGGGCACAAACACGTATCTGCGAGGTCTGACAGCGGCTCCAACAAGTCCGGCATCAATGGTTGTTACCATTGATCGCGGTGAAATCTACAGCCTTCAGAACGTGGATGCTACAGCTTATTCTTCACTGGCAGCTGATACCGTTAATACCATCCTGAAACAGGGGATTATTCTCAGCCAGACATCGTTCACACTTACCGCGCCGACCACGGCAGGGCAGAGCATCAATTATCTGGTTCAGGTGACATACAGCGATGTTGACTCCGGTGCTACCGTGCTGCCTTACTACAATGCAGCCAACCCATCAGTAGCCTACAGTGGGCCAAATGGGTCTGGTACTGCCCAGAACACTGTCCGTTCAGGCGTTTGTACTGTAGCACTGAAAGCAGGTGTAGCGGCTACGACTGGCACCCAGACAACGCCGTCTGTTGATACAGGGTATACGGCAGCATGGGTAATAACCGTACCTCAGGGCGCGACCACCATCACCGCAGCAAACATTTCCTTGGCTGCAAATGCGCCTTTCCTGCCGGTTTCCGGCATTGTCGATGCTATCCAGAAATGCACCATGACCTATGCGGCCGACACCGGTTCAGCAAATACCTACGTGGCATCGTTTGTGCCGAAACTTCCAACACTTGTTGATGGGATGCGCCTGACTTTCAAAGCAAAAACGGCCAACACTGGGGCGTCAACTTTTGCACCGAATGGCAATACTGCATATCCGCTTTATTCTCATGCAAACCAAGCGCTGCAGGGGGGTGAAATCATCGCTAATGGTCTTATCGAGGTAGAGTGGAATAGCACGCTGACAGCATGGGTATTGTGCGGAAATTCAGGCGGGGCTCTGCCCGTTGCTTCGCCTACGCAATCAAACCATGCAGTACCATTGTCATTACTCAATAGCAGCCTTGCAGCACAGTCTGTTGGTAGGCTTCTAAATATCCAAACCTTCACATCTAGTGGAACCTACACGCCGACCCTTGGCACTACAAAAATCAGGTGCAAGCAGGTCGGTGGTGGTGGTGCTGGTGGTGGTACCCTTTCAACATCAGGCTCTCAAATTGCATCAGGCGGCGGTGGTAATGGTGGCACATATGGAGATACAGGGCTTATGGCTGTCCCATCATCTTCTGTTTCTATCATTGTCGGAACCGCAGGTGCTGGCGTAGCAGGTGGAAATGGTGGGTCGGGTGGCAGTACGTCATTTGGAGCATACTTAGTATCTCCAGGTGGTGCTGGTGGCCCAGTAGGTGCAGCTGGCGGAGCTGGTACTCTTGCCTCTGATAATATTTCGAGTCTCGTATCAACAGGAACGAATGTTTCTATCTCGCTTCCTGGTGATAAAGGAACTGGAGCATTCAACATTTCAGTTGCAAGTAATGGAATAAAATCAGGCGGAGGTGGTGATAGCCAGTTTGGTATCGGTGGCGGTGGAATTAATGGAACAACCTCCCCGAATATTGGAAGAGGTTATGGATCAGGTGGTGGTGGAAATGCCGCTGGTCCGGGTGCTGCATCTAGTATTGCGGGTGCAAATGGTGCTTCAGGAATCTGTATTATAGAGGAATATGCATAATGACTGTATCGCTCGCGATGATCCCAAATGGTTCAATTCAAGTAGCAAATACAATTGTTGCAAATGATGATTCATTTAGCATTGAAGGGTATTACTTTGTAGATATGACAGATAAATTCTGTGAAACAGGGATGTATTATAAT